>CAZJDM010000043.1:0-18857 GCA_964544765.1 uncultured bacterium | reverse complement strand
AGATCGTTTTACTGGAATTTCTAAAATACTAAGAGCCGATATATTAATGGATCTTGGGAAACCGCTCCACCAAAATATTGATCAGGGTCAAGTGGAAGGAGCGTTTATTCAAGCTTTAGGTTGGGTAACCACCGAAGAATTAGTTTATGGAGATCAAGGTAATCTACTATCTCACTCACCGACAACCTATAAGATACCTAATATACAAGACATTCCACCCTGCTTTAATATTGACTTTATTGAAAATTCTGATAGCATTATCAGCCTCAAACGGAGTAAGGCAGTCGGTGAGCCTCCGTTTTTATTGGGAATTTCAGTATGGACCGCTGTAAAACATGCCCTTTCTTTCCTATCGAAGTCAGATAAGAATCCTCTGTCTCTACCCGCTACTCCTGAAGTTGTTTTTAAGATAATTCAAGGAATTACATAAGGACTTTTTATAATGAATACCAATTTTTTTCATGCAGCTAGCGAACTATGCACAACTCAACACCCATTTGTTTCTGTTATGATCATTGATGCGCAAGGCAGTACTCCTCAAGGCAAAGGAGCGCGAATGATAGTTTCTAGAGAAGGCTTGTATTATGGTTCAGTTGGTGGTGGAAAAGTTGAGTCGCGTGCCATTGAAATTGCTCAGAACTTTTTATCCTCTAATGATTATGTCAAAGTAGTCGATATCAATTTAAATAAAGATTTAGGCATGACTTGCGGTGGTAAGGTAACCTTATGTTTTGAGTTATGTAATAAAAATCGATGGGATATAGCTATTTTTGGCGCCGGTCATGTGGCTCAAAGTGTAATAAATATACTTAAGGATTTAGATTGTCATATTAACTGCTTCGATCCACGAGATGAGTGGTTGAATAAATTACCTCAATGTCCTAATGTAAGAAAGATCAAGATAGATGACTGGCAAACCATTCCTGAAAACATACCACCAAATTCTTTTATAGTAATTATGACAACCGGGCACGCCAATGACGAAACCGTTGTACGACACCTATTTAAATCCCCCACTCAACACCCATTTATCGGAATGATTGGAAGTAAATCCAAGGCAGCATTTATCCGTCGGAATTTAAATCAAGATTTTACACCAGAAGTAATAGATAGCTTAACCTGCCCAGTCGGTTCTAAATTTGGAAATAACACCCCTAATGAAATTGCCATTAGTATTGTCAGTCAATTATTAGAAAAAAGAGATTTAGCTAACTAACTTGTCTTAGAGTGCTATAAACCAATAGCTAGTATTTAGGAACCAGTATATGTACCATACGAAGTTGATGAGGATGTTATCTGATTTTGTGAAACAGGTAATTCAATCCAAAAGATGCATCCACCTTCTGAATTTAACTTCACACCAATTGCACCTTTCATTAATTTTATTAGTTGCTTACTGATAGTAAGTCCAACTCCGGTACCTTCAACACCAGCGGGATTTTGATCTAACCTTACAAAAGGTTCAAATACCTTCTTCATTTCTTGTTCCTTAATCCCTTTGCCAGTATCCATTACATTAATGCGTAACATTTGATTTTCACGCATTTCAGTGGTAATAGTAACTGTTCCCTTATCTTTATTATATTTGATGGCATTAGTAATCAAATTATTCAGTATCTGTTTAAAACGAACTAAATCTGCTTTAACAACGTAAGATTGACAAGAATCGTTCTGATTATTAATCAGAGAAATTGAACGTTCCTGAGCAAAATTCGATGTCATATCCAAGCAATCCCGAATTGTTTTATTTACTAGTACATCTTCAATAGCAAGATCAATTTTACCGGATTCAATTTTCGACAGATCAGTAAAGTCGTTTATTAATTTTAATAAAATATTTCCAGATTGAAGTATATATCCCAAAAACTCTTTTTGTTTCTTTTTGGAAACCGATTCTAACTGATCAAGCAATTGACTGAAACCTAAAATGGCATTCAACGGTGTTCTAAGCTCATGACTAATAAATGAGATAAAGTCAGATTTAGCTTGAGTAGCTTTTTCTGCAAGATTTTTAGATTTCTCGAACTTTTTTTGTATATTTTTTAATTCAGTGATATCTCTGTTCCCAACTCTTCTACCGCGCAATTGACCATGATCTCCATACACCATCTGACAAGAATGTCCTATCCACCTTTCACCTCCAGATTTATTAATTATACGAAACTCAATCTCGCTGGGTGGTAAATCCTTGAGTTCCCCGGAAAAATGATCCTCACACGACTCACGATCTTCTGGCTTTATTATTTTTTCAATTAATAGAGGATCATTCACAAATTCCTTTATACTATATCCAGTGATACGCTCACATGATGGAGACATATAACGAATTTGATTTTCGGTTCCTATCCAATATTCCCAATCATAGGTGAAATCAGCCACAGTTCGAAAACGTTCTTTACTTTCCTTGAGCAATTTCTCAGCTTGTCGGCAACTAATTATTTCTCCGGTAAGAGGAACCAATGCGAATCTCTTAAATAAATACCAAAGAACAATACCCAAAATAAAAGCTACAATAATGGAACTAATTATCAATTGCCAATTTAGTTTTGCAAGGTTGGAATCTACATAAGAAAGATCAACTAAAACTTCTAACTTAAATTGATCAGAAGGTGAAGATTTTATCAATCTGGTAACAGGGTATAATTTAGTTTTATCTACTAATAAGTTTTTACTTTGATAAAAAGCTAATATAGATTTATCAAGAGTAATTAATCTTGCCTTGTTTATGTTTTTACTAACTTTTCCCCACTTATTGACAAATTGTTCAATCATAACATAATCATTATTATGAAGAGGCTCCTTTATAGATTCTGCTAAGAAATCTATTTCCCGATTTGTAGAATCTAATAGGTTTTCGGTCATTACCTCGCGTTGATGACTAATAATATATGAATCTATTACGATCAGAATTGATAACAGAGCTGCAACAATTAATGCAATTAATGAATTCTTTCTAAAACAACATGGTTTACTTACCATCTAACACCTGCTTTTTTGAGTGGCTCTAATTTGATGAAACTTATCTAGTAACTCATGATAACTATCTGCAATTACGGAATTATATTTAATCCCTAGGATTTTTTAATAGAAATACATACATCATTATATACGAGAGAAAAATCACGTATTAATGTACCCAAAATAAATATCATAGCCCTCTTTGATTGTCAATTTTTATAATTTTAATTTCTGTTTTTTATAATAATTTTTGTATATTATAAATTTTTTTCATTTTTTCTAAAGATTATTTAGGCATAGTACGACCACTTAAGTAAGAGAAATGGAAAAGGAAGATCTCTGTTTTATCGGTACGAGATTGTACCATGGAAGTTTATCACACAAGGAGGTATATCATGTCAAATACCACATAAAAATCTTAGTGCAAAAAAATTAACCTAAAAACAAATAGTTAATCTTAAAGAATTAGCTAAATAACTTACTTACATGGATAGGGACACTCATTAATAATTTATAGAGTGGAACCATTCAAGGAGGGATTTATGGGTTTACGTATTAAAACAAATGTACAATCACTCACAGCACAACGAAATCTAAAAAGTAATAACCAAAGAATTGTATCCAATTTGGAAAAATTGTCTTCTGGTTACAGAATCAATAAGTCAGCAGATGATGCGGCCGGATTAGCCATTTCGGAGGGGTTACGAGGCCAGATACGGAGTCTTAACCAAGCTTCGAGAAATGCCAATGACGGAATTTCATTGATTCAAATAGCAGAGGGTTCTCTAAACGAAATTTCCAATATAGTTATTCGTCTTAGAGAGTTAACAGTACAAGCAGCTAGTGATACTGTAGGAAATAGAGACAGATTGTATCTAAATAAAGAGTATAGAGAGTTAGTGGACGAAATAGATCGAATTTCTAACACTACTGAATTTAATGGTACCTTGCTACTTAGGCAAGATGGTGAAACTTCAGAAGAATTGGTCATGCAGGTAGGTATCGGCAACGGAGAAAAAGAAAACACAGATACCTTGACTATCAATTTAGCTGCAATGGCAATGAACACTGAGCTGTTAGGTTTAGGAAAAGGATCTGAAATAGGTCCTTTAACCGCAGATGAATCCATTAGCCGTACAGATATCGCTAACAAGTTAAATGCCATTGACTCGACATTAAACCTAATAGCCGAACAACGTTCTTCGCTTGGAGCTAACCAAAGTCGTTTGAATTCAGCTATCAGTAATATTACCGTAATTAGGGAGAATTTGAGCGCTGCTAATTCACGAATAAGAGACGTTGATTTTGCCAGTGAAACAGCGAGTCTAACCCAAAACAGAATATTAACTCAGGCCAATATTTCGGTATTAGCTCAAGCTAATCAAGCACCAGAAATGGCCCTGAATTTGCTCAGGTAGAGTAAATAAATGTAAGGAAGGATAATAAATATTGTAAAAATATTATGAAAATAAGGAGGCCCATATGGGTTTACGAATCAAAACGAACGTTCAATCCTTGATTGCCCAACGAAACCTGAGTAATTCGGTAAAGGGAATGAGTGATAATTTAGAAAAATTATCATCAGGTTATCGTATCAACAAATCTTCTGATGATGCTGCTGGTTTGGCTATCTCTGAAGGATTGCGCGGTAAAATAATAGGTTTAAATCAAGTATCGAGAAATGCCAGCGACGGTATATCTCTTATCCAAATGGCCGAAGGTTCGATGAATGAAATTTCCAACATTGTAATTCGTCTCAGAGAATTAACTGTTCAAGCAGCGAGTGACACAGTGGGAAATAGAGAAAGAAGCTTCTTGAATAAAGAGTATATTCAACTAGTAGACGAAATTGACCGAATTGTTAACACTACCGAATTCAATGGTTCTAAATTGCTGACTAGCGGAGAGGATGCTGTAGATCAATTGGTTCTTCAAGTAGGCATGGGATCTGGACAACAGGAAAATGTCGACACTATAATCATCGACATGGCCAACATGCGTTTAGATACTGAAACATTGGGGTTTGGTAAAGGAGCTGAGATAGGCCCACTGGAAGAAGGTGGAGTTGTGGACCGTCAGGAAATAGCTAATAAATTGGACGTTATCGATAATGTTTTATCCAAAATAGCTGGACAAAGAGCATTATTAGGTTCTACCCAGAGTCGTCTTAACACTGCTATTGCCAACGTACAAGTGACCAAAGAAAACCTAAGTGCCGCCAATTCCCGAATTAGAGATGTCGATTTTGCAGCAGAAATTGCAAGTTTAACCCAAAACAGAATTTTATCCCAGGCTGGTAACAGTGTACTAGCTCAAGCTAACGCCGTTCCCGAAATGGCGCTAAGTTTACTACGATAGGGAGGTTAACATGGGATTAAGAATTAAAACAAACATAGATTCATTAAAGGCTCAGCGACAATTAAGCAATAACCGAACCGAATTAGGCGATGCAATGGAGCAGTTATCATCGGGTCAACGAATTAATAAATCAGCTGATGATGCTGCTGGATTGGCTATTTCTGAAAATCTTCGTGCTAGAGTGATTGGTCTTGAACAAGCTAAACGAAATGCCAGTGACGGGGTATCTTATCTGCAAGTTGCGGAGGGTGGTTTAAATGAAATCACCAATATAGCCCTCAGATTACGCGAATTAGCGGTCCAAGCAGCCAGTGATACCGTAGGTGAATCAGAAAGAGGATTTCTTGATAAAGAATTTCAACAATTACGTCGCGAAGTAGCACGGATAACTGAACAGACAGAATTTAACGGTACCAAATTACTAAAAACTGGTGATGCCACCTCTATTCGATTGCAAGTTGGAACCGGTGCCGCTGAACATGATATTATTACAATTGACTTTTCAGAGTTAGAAATGCTGGCTGGAGCCCTAGAAGGGATTAGAGCCGCAGATATGGACGATACTACTTTGTCGCTATTAGGTTCTGTTTCCTCTGATATTGATCTGGAAACTATATTTAACAATATAGATGGTGCCCTAGAAGGAATAGCCTCCTACCGTGCGACTCTGGGATCAGTTCAAGGTCGCTTGAACTCAGTAATAGCGAACATTGACGTTGCTAACGAAAATTTAGTCGCTGCCCAATCGCGTATTAGGGATGTCGATTTTGCAGCCGTAACAGCTAAATATACTCAGGCCAACATATTATCTCAAGCTAGTGTGTCGGTACTGGGGCAGGCCAACAATGTCCCAGAACTTGCATTAAGATTGGTTAGATAAATATTTCCCCTATATTTAAATTCTACCAATCATGCAATGTTAATTCTCGAGAGTCTGTATAACAATTTGTACAGACTCCCTCCCCCTTAGGGTCAGTGATAATTGCGAAGGCCGATACATATCAATAGTAGCTAGATATTGAGGTTGCCTAAATTTCTTTGATTGCTGCACAGGCTGTTCAACCTGCTGCATAGGTTGTTCAGCTTGTTGTACAGATTGCTCTAATAGCTGTACAAGCTGCTTATCTTTTTGCTCAGATCGCTCTGGTTCTATTACTTTTTGAGTTTGAGTCGGAGTATTAGCTGGAGTTTGAATAGGAGTTTTAACTGAAGTTTTAGCTGGAGCTTTAGAAAGAGAAGAGGAATGAATAACACTAGTGGCTTTATGCCTCAGAACCATGCTGGCGGAACAACAAGAAACATGCAATAGATGCTCGATAACTGGTATTGTTTTGGATTTATTCATTACAGGAATCAGAGCCAACTGTACCCTAGGTGAGACCCTTTTAAACGATTTAATGAATTTCTGGGGATAAGCATCCATCCAAACAGCCAATAATTTAAGTACATTCTCTCGCAACAATTCATTATTGGAATTAAGAAATTTAAACAGCACACTAAAGTAAGCAGTATTTACCGAAGATGGGGTCTCCAAATTTATCAAGTGTTTAAATAGAATAGATAGAGTTATTAAAGAATTGACTTTAGCCTTTTCAACCAAGGCAAATTCCGGTAATAATGGATATTGTAATAAACACTGTAACGCCTTGCTATTATTAATATTAACTAGGCTTTCTAACGCAAAACGATTATGATCATTTAGTAATGAACATAAAACATCAGTTGCATCTGTGTATCTTATATCACCTAAAATCTTTATAATTTGATTCTCTATTTTACCCGGATTTTTGATCAATTTATCCAATAAAAAAGCAGCATATAGCTTTGAGGGAAAAATATGCAAACCATGTAACGCCTCTTCAATTACAAACCAATCATCGCCAGATGATAAAATTTGTCCAAAAAATTCTAAAGTCTTTTCATTGGCACAACACTGCATCGCATGAACTATTTTATGCAATGTAAGGTGATCCTGTTTGGAATTACTATCTTTAAGACGATTATAAATTCTGATTAATTTATCCTGTAATTGATTTTCATTTTTACCTTTTTGAAAATATTTTAGGAAGGATGTAAACTCTTGATGAGAATGTTCTTCAATATATTTAAGTAAATTAATTTTTTTTTCTACCTGCTGTCCCTTCTTAACCACAGCATCAAGGCTATATAAAGGTATAAAAAATATAAACAGAAAAAATACGATTGTCCAATTTAAAATAATTAATGAATTTATTTCTTTTCTAAACATATTTAGCCCCATTATAATTAAATTACTGCATTAACAAACTACAGTTTATCAAAGAACAGTTTACAAATGTTTTGATTCCAGGTCAATTTATTCCATCAACTGACCTTTATCAAAATATATTTGATGCATATTAAGCTATGATCTGTTATATTCACAACTAACAATACATTATATTTTAACTAAAGTTTTATTTTTAATTTAGTACTGGTTTAGCACCGTTTAACTAGCAGGAGTTAGTATGCATTATACCATTACAAGAATTAATATGATCATGATTTTTTACATGATATTCTTTGGTAACTTAAAAGGATCACCATCAACCTCAAATTCATCTTTTGAACCCAGGGTTATTTACGGAGTTGATAACCGACTAGATATATACGAGGTACTCGACGATCCAGTGATGGTTCAAATTGCTCGATCTACCGCTGCTGTTGTCTATACTAGTGATATAGGAGATTATATTACTACAGAAGGTAATTATCCTGAGATTGAAAATCCTGAGGAATTTAAATTATTACCTAGTGCTACTTTTGGACAAATGCATGATCTATGCACTGAGGAGCCTTTTTTTGAACAGCCCTCAGCCGCTTTTTGCTCTGGATTTCTAGTTGGATATGACGTAATAGCTACCGCTGGACACTGTATTGAAAGCATAATGGAATGCAGTGATACAGCTTTTATTTTTGATTATGCTCTGTTTTCACCAGATGACGATGCTACTGTAGTAAAAAAGGATAATATTTATTATTGTAAAGAAATAATTGCCCGCAAATTGGATGGGATAGGTGCAGATTATGGAATTATACGATTAGATAGACACGTAGAAGACCGAAAACCATTGACTATACGTAGAGGAGAGTCTATACAAATTGGTGAAAAAGTCACTATAATAGGTCACCCAAGCGGCCTACCTACCAAAATATCTGGAGATGCTAATGTTATCGCAAATGAAGACGAAGAAGAACATAAAGACTTCTTTTTAGCTACCACAGATTCTTACGGAGGCAACTCTGGTTCTGCGATAATCAATAATTTAACTGGAGTAGTTGAAGGAATCCTAGTAAGAGGGGAACAAGATTTTAAATGGTCTGAAGAAGGTTGTATGATCTCTAATGTATGTACTGAAGATAGTGATTGTACTGGTGAAGAAATAACTCGATCCACTACTTTTGCTTCATTTGTACAACCTCTTGTACCAACTGTTTCTGCCTTCAATTGGAATTTTACAGAAATAGAAGGAAACATGGATGGTCTAATTCAACCGGGAGAAACATTATCCCTAAAATTTACTGCCATTAACTCTGGCTTACAAACAGCTTCCAATATTAAACTATCACTATTATCCAACACTCCAGGAATCACTATCTTAGGAGAAGATCTAACACTTGACTCCCTTGATAGCGGCCAAAAACTAGATTTTGATAGTTACAGCATCCAATTAGCATCAGATATCGAATGCGGAAGTACAATTGAAATTAAATTAAACGCGACTTGGTCCGAAGGACACCTGGTAAGCGCCACATCCTTCAAAATTGGTAAACCTGTGCCTATAATCAAGGAAATTGCACCAGAAATAGACATTACGGATAATTCTAAAAAAGGTATTGTCTCAGAATTAGAGATACCTTTTGTACCTAATGGTAGCCCAGTTCTCGTTCCAATTAATATCTCTCATACCTATATTGGCGATTTAGAAATTTCTATAACTCCTCCTAATGGAAATGAAATTACTTTATGGAAAAGAAGTGGTGGCAGCACTCATGATCTTATCGGAACATTAGGCGATGATCTGGTTCCCTATCAAAACATGGATACCCTTAAACAAGTTGCCACTCCAGGTATTTGGCGCTTGAAGGTCTCCGATCAAGCGTCTTCAGATGAAGGTACTTTAAAGTCATGGGGAGTAAAAACGTTTAAATATATATGTAGTGATGAGTGAAGAGCCCAGCGACTAAAGATCGCTGGGCTTCCTACATTAATAAAATAAGTACTGTGATCAAAGTTAGCAGCATTAATTGATTAATTGATAAGCTACTTTTAGGTAGCTTTTAGGCGGCTTTTAGTTCGTCCTCTTCTAATAGTGTTTTTAGAATTTCTAAAGCTTCTTTGTGCATCTGACACACTCTAGGCTCGGTCAATTCAATTATCTTAGAAATTTCCTTCATACTAAGATCCTCGAAATAGTAAAGGGAGATAATTATCTGATGTTTGTCGGACAAAGTTTCCAGAGAATTTTTCAATAAAGACACCATTTCTTTGGATTGAAAAATTTGATCAGGTGGTGTTGCTTGAGGATCCTCATAGATTTCTTTTCTAAGCGTCCTCTTACTTTTGGATCGACTTGAAAAAGCATAATCTTCCAATGATAAAATGTTCGGTTGATGTCCATCACGAAGTAATTTATGGAACTCTTCGACAGATAGACCCAGTTCCTTTTGAATTTCTTTTTGGGTTACTGTTCTACCGTACTTTTTTACCAGTTTATCACAAACACGATTAACCCTCTTTTGTTTTTCTCGAACAGATCTAGGAAGCCAGTCTTGATTTCGTAATTCATCAATAATAGATCCTTTAATCCGAAATTCAGCATAGCTTTTAAATCTGGTTTCTTTTTCCGGATCATATTTATCAATAGCATCCATAAGACCTATGGTTCCAACAGAAATTAGGTCATCTACTTCAATATTGGCTGGAACCTTTGATACAACATTGATAGCTATCATTCTTATGGTGGGAGAATAATCATGTATTAATTGATCTCTATACTCATTTCTTATTTTCAATCCATTTCGGATACTATGATCATATATATTCAAAAGTTGTTTTTTCATAATATACTCCTCAAATAAAATTAGAGGATGAAAAAATTTTTGTACTTGCCTAAATAAAAAGCAAGTTTAATGCCAAGATTTATACTTATTTTAATTTATTTTATAAAGAACCAACATTAAACAGTTTTTTACGCAATAATTCTCAACTATAATCATTACAATCATAGCATGCAAAATATAGTTAGGTTAATTGGCAACATTGTTTACAATTTTTCTTCATTAAACGACAATATAGTAGTCATATTGACCAAACAACCACTCGATTTAGTTATTTGATATCTATCATAAATTACTAAGTTGAGAACTATGTTGGCTATAATGAATTCCCTTATTTTAAAACAACACTAATAATACCTTGTTACATGACATTTGGCTATCATATTAACATCTGGCATATATTGACAAATTCACTGATAAACGTCTATAATCGCACTATATAATTTTCATCCTGGAGCATGATATGAAAAAACCAAATATTTTAATGATTCTAGACGGATACGGAATATATAAAGATTATGAATATAACGCCGTAAAAAATGCTAATACACCTTTTTTAGATCATTTATTTGCCACTTATCCTAATTGCCAACTTAAAACCTGTGGTGTCGACGTTGGCCTACCAGAAGGGATCATGGGAAATTCCGAAGTAGGACACCTCAATATTGGAGCTGGTCGGATCGTTTATCAAGAATTATTAAGAATTAATAAAGCCATGAAGCAAGGTGAATTTTCGGAGAACCCTATGCTGCTTAGAGGCTTTGATATATGTAAACAAAAACAAGGAAGAATCCATTTTATGGGTCTACTTTCAGATGCTGGTGTTCATAGTAATATGGATCATTTAACCGCACTTGTGCAAGTGTGTAAAGAAAAGAACCTTAAAGATGTTTTTATCCATTGTTTTATGGATGGAAGAGACACCCCACCAACTAGCGGCATTTCTTATGTTCGTAAATTATCTAACCAATTAAAAGAAATGGGATTAGGAAAGATTGCCAGTCTAAGTGGTCGGTTTTACGCAATGGATCGAGATAATAGATGGGAGCGAGTTGAAAAAGCCTACAAGACTATAACTGGTGGGACAGATTGTAATATGTCTGATTTGTCACCCGAAAAAGAAATGGACAAACAATATCAAGAAGGACAAACCGACGAATTTATTCTGCCGGTTTGTTTTGGTGAAGAGGGTCGAATTAAGGATAATGATCTGATTATCTTTTTTAATTTCCGTGCTGACCGCGCTAGAGAAATAACTAGAGCTTTTTTTGAAAATGACTTTGATGTTTTTGAAAGAAAGAAAATCAATTATGCTGATTATATATGCATGGTGCCATACAAGGAAGAATTTCCTTTACCCGCATTATTTAGTAAAGATGTCTTAAAATCTGTCTTAGGGGAAGTAATCGCCCAAAATGGTCTTAGACAGTTGCGCATTGCCGAAACAGAAAAATACGCCCACGTCACTTTCTTTCTTAATGGCGCTGAAGAAAGGCCCTTTAAAGATGAAGATCGGATTTTGATCCCTTCCCCTAGATCAGTAGCTACCTACGATCAAAAGCCAGAAATGAGTGCTTTTGAGGTTACCGAAAAATTATTAGCAAATATAGAAGAAGATATTTACGATGTATTAATTGTAAATTACGCTAATTGTGACATGGTAGGACATACCGGGATTTATGAGGCAGCTCTTAAAGCTGTCGAAGCAGTGGATAAATGTGTAAAAAAGGTTGTTGAAAAAGTATTAGAAAAAAAGGGTCAAGTATTACTTTGCGCCGACCATGGCAATTCTGATCAATTGCGGGATGATGAGGGAAGACCTCATACCGCTCATACTTTCAATCCCGTACCTTGTATATGTATCTCCCCTGATTTTCTGGGAAAAAAAATGAAAGATGGCATTTTAGCTGATATCATGCCAACCTTCCTAGATATGATAGGACTTCCATCTCCTTCCAAAGTAACAGGAAAAACTCTGATTAATAGCTAATATATTCTCAGTTTATCTTTTATCCCTTTATGTAGTTGTTCTTTTTAATTTTTATTTGCATTTACTGATTTCCTATGTAAGATACTATCATGGAATTTTTCCATAATTGAGTTTCCAAATAGGAGAAATCAAATGCAACGAGTTTATATTAGTGGTACCGGACTTTATACTCCACCAGAAACTATCTCTAATGAAGAGTTGGTTAAATCTTTTAATTATTATGCGGCACGTTACAACGAAGAAAACATGAAAAAGATCCGTTCTAAAGAATTAAAACCTATCCGCAGGACCGGATCTGATTTTATTTACCGGGTCTCTGGAGTCAAAAGTCGTTATGTTGTCAATAAGTCAGGCATCTTAGATCCTGAGGTCATGTGCCCACTTATTAAAGAACGCTCAGACAATGAATTGAGCATTCAAGCGGAAATTGCTGTTTTAGCCGCTAAAGATGCTTTAAAACAAGCTAAAAAAACTCACAAAGATGTAGATTTAGTAATAGTAGCTAGCTCCACTTTTCAACGAGCGTACCCTTCTATTTCTATTGAGGTCCAACAGGCTCTAAATATTAACGGCTTTGCCTTTGATTTGATGGTCGCCTGTTCTTCCGCAACTTTTGGTATTCAGACCGCCGTTGCCCATATTAAAAATGCGTCCGCTAAATGTGCCCTGGTTATTAATCCTGAAATTTGTACCGGCCACACCAACTTTAAAGACAGAGATAGCCACTTTTTATTTGGTGATGCAGCCACAGCAGTTGTAGTTGAAAATGAGAACAGTTTAACTACTCATAAGGTTTTTGAGATAAAAGATATTAGATCATTTACTTCTTTTTCTAACAATATTCGTAATAATTTTGGTTTTCTCAACCGCTCCTGGCCAGAAACGGCCAATTCCGCAGACAAACTTTTCAGTCAAAATGGATCCCGAGTTTTTAAAAATGTAGTCGAAATGGTTTCGGATCTAATAGGAAATCATTTAACCGATAATGACTATAAACCAGCTAATATTAAACGCTTTTGGTTACATCAAGCTAATATTAATATCAATCATTTAATTGTTAAGCGGATTATAGGTAAAGAACCAACCGCTCAGTTAGCTCCTGATGCATTGGAAAATTATGGCAATACCAGTTCAGCAGGATCAATGATTGTCTTCCACAAATTTCGCAATGATCTTAAGGTTAATGACTTAGGAGTTATCTGTGCTTTTGGAGCTGGATATTCCGCTAGTAGTATTATTATCCAAAAAGTCTAGAATTAATTAGATAAAAAAATAACGCGATGAGCGGTATTAACTACTCATCGCGTTAGTATCTTTTTCTTCAATAAATTAAATAATTATTAACCTTCTTCAGCTTCTTCAACTGGCTCTTCTGCTGTTTCATTTTCTGCTGGTTCCTCAGCTGGCTCTTCTGCTGGTTCTTCGGCTGTTTCATTTTCTGCTGGTTCCTCAGCTGGCTCTTCGGCTGGCTCTTCGGCTGTTTCATTTTCAGCTTCTTCAACTGGCTCTTCTGGAGCTTCAACTGGCTCTTCGGGGGCTTCACCTGGACCTTCTGGTTCACCTTCACCTGGTTCTGTTGGCTCTACTGCTTCTGGTTCAGCTTCTGCTTCGCCTTCTTCTGGTCGATTTGTTACACCTACGGTATAAGATATGCTGGTACTTTCTACTTCTTCACCGGCTTCTTCTGTTTCTTCTAATCGATTCCATTCACTATCATATACATAAATTTTTACCCAATAAGTTCCTGCTGGAACATTCCATACGGTGAGTCTTTCATTATCATTTGTACTATCCGACGTATCAAGTCTACTTAATTCATTACCATCTTCCTCAAACAATTTAACATCAATATCTGCAGGATCGTCATTAAATAATACACGTACTCTCAATCTATCTGAAGCTTCTTCAAGAGTAAACTGAAACCAGTCTGTGTCATTATTTCTGGTCAAAGTATATTGTGTGTACTCACCATTAACCTGAACTTGTCTTGCATTGTCAGGAAAAGGTCTATTAGCGAAAGCCGACACCGATGTTACTAAGAACAAAATAATCATTGAAAATCTCATAAAATTTTTCATTCCATTCTCCTCTAAAAAAGTTATAGATACTACTTAAAATAAGTGGCTATACTCATAACAATGTTTTGTCAACATATTTTTGCAATAATTTATATTAATAATATTTATATTTAAATTCTTTAGAATATTATCACAATTTCTTCGCAATTTTATCAAAACTATATCTTACTTAATCTTAACTCTAGATAAGAAAAAATGACATCGGCTGTACTCATTGATAAGTTACAATTTAACCGCCAAACTTTTCATATAGAACTTTAGCAGCAGTAATAGAACCTTGAAGGTTTTGACAAAATTGTTTGAATTCGAGGATCTTTCTTTTAGCCTCTCTATTACGTGACAATCTTTTTAAAGTCTTCACTACCTTCTTACCCGTTAAACTTCGAGGAGGTATCCTTAACGCAAAACCTTTTCTTACCACACATTCCAAATTGGATTGATATATATACTTACTACCTATGCCAACAATAGGTGTTCCAGACATACAAGCTGCATAAACATTCTCTTGATCTCCCTGAATAATCGAGATATCCGCATAATCACTTATAACATGTGGCGGCAGCCAATCTATAATCATCATATTATCCCGAGCATTAATTTCAACGCTCTTAGAAAATCTAGGAGTTGTTATAATGATATAATAATTAGTTCTACTAATTCCCTCAATTACTTCATCAACAATTTTATCATCATCTATACCCTCCAAAGGAAAATATACTATCGGTTTATCGGTAGGAAGATCATCTAATTCAGGAGGAGCAGTCTTTTCTAATTGAGATAATATAGGTCCGATATAATGATAATTATCTGGTAAATTTATCAAACCAGTCATTTGTGGAACATCAGTCAACAAAGTCATATCAGCTTCTAAAATATCAAAAAAAGATTTAAAAATAGGAACATTTAAATATCTAGCCACCTCATTAAATGGTACTGTAAAAAAGGATGAAGGCAAAACACGCTTAGATGCCCATCGATCTAAAAACTTTTGAGGGATCAATTGAGTATATGAAAGATCCAAACTATCGGGCCAAATTCCTAATCCTGCTTCATAAAAGGATTTAATTCCTACTGATGGTAATATCCGTACCAGAGGAACCTGACAAAACTTCGAAGACAAAGAAGTGCTTAAACAAAAGCCAGTTACTATAACAGCTGGAGTCAGAGACTTGATTAGATCTGATTCTGATTTTACCCTATGTAAAAGTTCTTCTTGAGAAAAAACATTCTGATCTAAATCCAATTGATCAACTTTATTAAGATCCATTTCTAAATTTTCAACCTTCAACAATTGCTCGATTTTACTATCAGTTAGTGCTGGTTCTAATAGATGATAATCAAATCCAGCATCTGTAATCAAATGTCTAAACTTCCCTCCATAACCCATAAACTGAAAATTAAATTGTTCTCCACAAGACTTGGCTACTTCTAACGCTTTAATAGTTTCTGATAAATTATGGGTTGCAACCGCAAAAAGTATTTTTTTCATCTTTTTCTAATTACACCTTGATCAAATTTATAACCAAAAGCTGATAAAATAAATGATTGATATTTATTTGGAGATTCAATTATTTTAGTTGACTCACTCTTATTTTGGCACCTAAGTGACAACGATGATAATGATCTCATCGCTCTAAAGGCGCTATTGGCTTCGGTTGAAAAGGATGTATTCATTAGATGTTTTTCTAATTCAATTTCAAAAACACGTTTTACTGTCAGTGCTATAATATTTGATAACAAATAACAATGTACCTTATTCTCGGTCCAGTTTACCGAAGCTTTAGTAGAGACTCTTCTATAAGTGATTCCATGCTTAATATGACCCTCAACTTTTACTCGTTCGTTGGACCATCTAACAATATCCACAGTGGACCAATCATGATTATTAGTGACAATAAATGTCTTACCAAAAAATTCTTTTGCTTTATTAACTTCAAATTGAATTTTACGAAAAGTCATATCTTCTGCTTTATTGTTAGGACCAAAATCAATTTTATAATACTGAGAACCAAAATGCAGTCGATCGCATAATCTTTGATAACGTTTATATATCTTTTCAGTTTCTTGCCACCGTGGATGGTTTTCTCTACAATTACGGCGAAACTCCATTAAAGATTGACGTACAACTTCTAAATTTCGTTCTAATAAAAAGCAATTTTTACGATATTCTTTTGGATCAAAAGTAACCACTACTGTATGATTTTCTCCCCAGATTGGAGCTTTTGTGCGCCAGGCTAGTATTTTATTAAAACTTTTACCTATTTTATCTAAACGCCGATTTTCCTCCATATCTAAAGGGAAAAAATAGTTTATATCCGTTCTAACTAAGTCTTCTACAAAGAAAGGATAATACTTAGTCACAAAAGATACTTTTTGTCCTTGCACTACCTGTGACAAATGGTGCTCGTTGGTAACACCTTTATCAATAACAATAGTTAATCTATGATGATTATATTTGTGGATTGGGTTTTCTTTGATCAGTTGGGTAATGGCTTTGGAAAATAAATCGGGATCATATCTATTTTCTTCATATACTAAATAATCAACAGGTAATCGTGATTTACGATCCATAAATAATAGTAGGTTTATTTGTTTATGTACATGCTGACCCGGAGTAAAAGGTTCTACCGATGATAAATCCTCTTCTTGTTGATTAGAGAAAGTAAAAGCATTTGATGTATCAATAGATACAAAATCAGAGGCAATATGATAAAATTCAGTTAAATGATCAAATAGAGCTGGCCCAATTTGTAAAATTTTTTCTATACTAATATTACTCCAGACATCCCAAAAATTTGTCGAGGTAATCTGATCACGATCTTTTAAAAAATTTGAACCTAAGTCTTGGGTACTGTACCAATCCTCTAAATTTCTACTATCCAAAGGATCAATTAATCTTTTTGCCATACCCAAGAAAAACAGCTTACCTGCAGATAATTTATCAGGGTCTTGACCTTTAGAATGAATGATAGAATCAATAATAGAAATAATATTCAATTTTTTTTCTAACTCAAAAGCAATAAATAAAGAACCAAACTCTAATGACTCTACCCGATCAGGAAGTGAATATCCCTCATTTGATTTTATTTTGTTGGCAATAGTATCCGGTGACCCCAAATAAACCTGATTAACGACTTTAGGTTTACCATCAATACGCTTGATATCTCTCAAATAATAATAAGCTTTGCCATTTTTTACTTTCTTATGAAGATGTGTCATATAGTTTTCTATATTTTGATCTAAGCTTTCTGTCAAGATACATTGTATTTACTTTTCCATTAACAAATTGTAAAATCATATCTAGCTGGTTGTTTGATTCAAGGAAATAATTCTAAATGAATTTTACGATTGTATCCTCCAATATTAGATATGCAGAACCCCAGGACAAATATCATGATTGGAACTACCGAAAAGATCTGCTGGTAAACATTCTAGTGAATGACAATCCATGTATTATCTCTACCCAGGAAGGATGGTATTGGCAAATCAGAGAACTGGAATACCTTATATATCCTTATAAATTGGCAGAGGATCACCGAGAATGGAACAAAAATCGCATGTATCCATGCATATTCTATGATCAAAAATTAATTAAAGTATTAAATAGCGGAGATTTATGGCTATCTGAAACTCCTACCATACCCGATAGTTCTTCTTTCGATAGTGCCTATCCTCGATTATTTACCTGGATAAAAGGTCAAATAGAAAATACTACCTTTATGCTGATTAATGTCCACTTTGATCATATCCTGGAATCCACCCGAATAGAACAAGCAAAAGTTCTATCAAATCAAATTAATAGGCTTAATACAGAAAATCTCCCCATTATCTTGATGGGAGATTTTAATGATTCTCCAACCTCAGATACCCGAAAAATAATTATGAATAATATCTCTAACTTATACGATCCTTGGATCACTAAAAAGCTGGAAGAGCAGACTTCAACTCATTTTTTTACAGGTGAAACCAATGGAGATAGAATTGATTGGATATTGTTAAACAAATCTTTTAAAACAACTAAAATATGGATGGACACTAGTTATAAAGAAAATGGATGCCCTGATTCTTCTCATCTTTATCCTTCTGACCACTACCCTGTAAAATGCCAGATAACTATATAATATAAAATAATAAATAATTTTTTTTTGAAGATTTATTAACACCTTGTTAACGTATTCGTAAATTTTCTCTATTTATTTTTTGACAGAATCAGAAATGCTTGTTAGAAACGCACTTGTTGACAGAATAACACTGATACAAGTGAGGGGAAGTATTTCTTTAAAATTTTTCATTCCTAGAAATATAGTAGAACTTTTCATGATATCATCAATGTATCTTCACTAACATTCTGATCACATTAAAATACTTTCTCTTTTTGGTACAAAAGCTGGCTT
>CAZJDM010000042.1:0-29356 GCA_964544765.1 uncultured bacterium | reverse complement strand
TTCTTAATGAATTACCAACTCTATATCAATCTGTTATATATATTTCACCACACTTTCCAGCGCACAATCTAAATTTCGCATCATAAAAAAATATCGTAATTAAGTAATTATAATGCTATAGATTCGAAGTGATTAAATTTCAATTATATTTAAAAAAGGTTTCCGTTACCTAGTGAGTTCGTTTATTTATTGTCTTATGGGAGGATTCTTATGAAAAAAATTTCAAAATCAATTGCCTTAATCATTTCTTTCACCTTCTTAATGAGTCTGTTCTCAAGTCAGAATTTAAGAGCTACTCCAGCATTGGCAATTCCAGCAGTTTTAAAAACTAATTGGACCTTAGCTTTTTTAGCGTCTATATATTATGGTATTTTGGGAACCGTAAATGCTTTAAAAGTAGATGATAGTACTGATAGCGAAAATGATGGCAATGATTATGGAATGAATGAACAACACCCAGTTCCTGCAAGAGGAACGGGAACCTCACCTGATAACTCAACTGATCCAGATTTTGGAGAAAGAGGTGGTTGGACAATTGGGCCAGATGGTGAAACGTATGACGCTGACAGCCAAGGTATCGAAATCTTTTAAAACAGATCGAATATTTATTAAAGATCGAGCGTTTATTAAAGATCGAGCGTTTATTAAAGATCGAGCGTTTATTAAAGATCCAGCGTTTATTAAAAATCCGTGTATTTATTATAGATCCAGCATTTATTATTTTTACTTAAAAACATTCATGGATAACCCTGATAAAGAGATGGAGATCTGGTTTCAAGATGAAAGTAGATAAAATCACGTCAAAAAGTCTGGGATTTATTAACCGAGGATAATTCTTTTAAGGAAATCGAGGAAATAATATTCCAATGTAAATTTAACAACTGTAGTCATCAAAATGAACCTGATTGTGCTATTCAGGCGGCCTTAGAGGATGGTTCTTTAAGTGAATCTAACTATCAAAATTACATTACGATTCTTCGAGAAGCGGAACATTTTAAACGCAAAGCCAGTAAAAAAGAATCGAGTAATGCTAAGAAAAGATGGCGAGATATTAATAAACAATATCGTCAAATGAAAAAAATGTAAGTGAACTTGTTTGGTTATAGGGTGAGCAGAGTAGTTGCTCTCAGGAAACCAATAGATCATTCTATTGGGACATCACAAAATCAAAAAATAAAAGCACTGATTCTCCTTTTTCTCAGATTATAAAACTTTTTGAGCCAGAAAATCTTGAACTATTTCAGGAAAATTAAAATAGCTTAGAATTTTTGGCTGAATAATTACGCGGGAGCATTGCATAAAGTTAAATCTAGAAGCCGTGGGAGACACGGTTTCAATCATAAATGTTTAAGTATGTGACTTTTTATTCGATCTGGTAGAAGAGGGGTTTGCTTGATTTTCCAAACTGCGGAAGTTCGGTTGAAATAGCAAATTTCTAGTATGTTGTAAATTACAGAGTTTTGTGGTAGTACTTTTGCCGTTATTATCTTGTACAAACCGGTTTTATTAACTCCAAAGGCAGTAGCAATAATTTCGTATGAATATATTTTAATTAGCTTTGTAAAATATTTAAGGACTTCTGCTTGATTTTCTTTAGATTTATCAAGTTCAAAAACAAAAGATGATGGTCCCATATGTCCAACAGTACCGAGTAGAATCAATTTATTTGTTTCAGTGGTACTTATTCCCCGTTCTTCACAATATCTTTGATAGTTTTCTGAATTTCTGGGGGGTAACCGTGATTCGAATGATTCAAATAGTTTCCTGGATCTATAAGTTTTTGACTGTAAAGCAAGGTCTGGCCCAATTGGTAAAGTGTTTTTATAACTTAACCAAGACAGCTCATACGCAAACTCATAACACCCTTTTTCAAACTTTAAGGTTCCCACCACAAATCGTCTCTTTTCAAACTCGCATAATACTTTTATTTCCATTGTATTAATTCCTTTGATCTTCTTTGCATTAAATCAAGCAGACAAGCCTGCAAGTTTCGGTTTACAGGGATAATCTGAACCTCAGTAACTATTTTGGTTAATTGCTTATTGAGTTTTCTTTGAAAGCGATGGATGACCTCACTAAAACCAGCCAAGCTTATGACCGACAAATAGTCTTGAATAGCAGTTTTACCATTTTTTAATTGGATTCTAGTACCAGGATGCCATTTCATGGAGGGGTCTAAGAATGATGGAGCTTCAATTCCTAAATCTGTCACATTGTCGTAAAAAGGAGCCAGTTTAACTTTTTCTTTGCCTTTTTGAATCACTGCAATATTACCACGATGCCTGTCTCCATTACCGATGAGATAATCAAAGAGCAAGAGTTCTAAGCAAGCACATAGTTCCTGATACGATACTGTATCTTTGAGTAGTTGAATCAAGGTTTCTAGGTGAAAAGGTAATTTATTTTTTTTAAATTTTGGCCAAATATCAAACAGATGGATCAGGTTTTGTGGTGAGTTAGATTGAGTAAAGTCTTTTACGATGAAACACTTTTTCTCTTTATACTCAATTAATGCGAAGGGTTTTGCTATTGGTAGCTTTAATAGTTCAGCAATTCGATTTGAAAGAGCTTCTGCCTCAGCTAGTAAGGGATATTTGTCGGAAGTACCAGTTTTTATAATGTATCGATTTTCTTTTAGCCTAGCAGAGTATTTTGGATAATGCCCGTGAAACTGGGCATCACGACTGCTATCTTGAATATCATCAAATGAGCCTTCTTCATCTGTTTTTAATCTTCTGAATTCAAGTAACTCACAAAGTTCTTTTACCTTGAATGTTAATTTGAAGCAGTTGGGGTGTAAATTGTAATGGGCTTCTTTTGAAATATTTTTACCGCAAATATAACAATTTATTATCATTATTATGTTCTCCTAGAATACAATTATAACACTATATTCTTAGAAAATAAAATATTTTTTATTGACATACTTTTTTATAGACGAACTGAGGTTAAAAGTCAGGGTAGACGCATTTTTTCTCGATTTGGGATTCACTCTATATTTAGATGGTGGTGGGTGTAAATTGTTGATTTTATAAATTGATTAGGAGAAAATACCTCCAATAATTATTTTTTAAAAATAAATTAAGTTGGAGGCGCTAATGGTTTTGATCCCACTATTATGTCCCCGATGTAAGTCAGATGATGTAGTTAAAAATGGTAGTTCAAAAAATGAAAAGCAAAGGTATTTATGCCAAAACAATGCTTGTAATATTAAAACCTTCATTACTGATTATGAATACAGGGGATGTATTGCTGATATCAAAGATAGAATCCTCGACATGACCATGAATGCTAGTGGGATACGTGATATTGCAAGGGTTTTAGAGATAGATAAGAACACTGTTCTTAGAAAACTAAAAGAGACAACTTTGACGGATAGAGTCAATAAACCTTTATTAGAGGGCATCGACTCTTGTAATGTCATTGTTGAAATTCAACTGGTTGACGAAGCAGAACTTGATGAAATGTGGTCTTTTGTTGGATCAAAAGAAAATCAACGTTGGTTATGGTGGGCAATAGACCACAATACTGGAGATGTATTGGCATTTACCTTTGGAAAGCGAAAAGATAAAGTCTTCAAAGAATTACAAGCTATGCTAAAACCTTTTGGAATAGGTCATTATTATTCTGATGATTGGGGTGCGTATACTCGTAACATTAATCCTACTGATGTATGTTTATCAATTATTTTGAATTTGGAGCTGCTCTTGCATGAAGTTTCAACAATTTACACCCACCACCCGGAATTTTAAATGGTTTTTTCTTTAAAAAGGGTTTTAAATTCCCCTAGTTCTGTGGGATCATTTAATATATCCTTTGAACCATCCTTATAAGATATACAAAATACGCCATCTCCTTCTACGTATGTAGTTTCGATGATTTTATTGCGAAAAATCCATTTTTTGCCTCGCCCAATATTGTGATTAACCATTCTTGACATTCTCATAAGATTCATAGTCAATAACCTCACTTTATTTATTTTTTTGCCCTCTTACTATATGTTATCGTCTTCTCAGATAAGGTCTTTAATAAGCGCTTCAATCGTTTGATTTTACGGAGAATCCACCTATTGAAATTTATTAAAAAAGCAGAAGTAAAGGTAGTTTTTGATAATAAATATGCTATAAATGGTAAAAAATGGTGGAATAAGAGTATATGTATATCATGGTTACGTTTCATAATCTCTTTTTTAATAACTGCGGGGGTATTTATTGAAAAAATCTATTTATTACTAGAAATTAGCTTTAGTGATTCAACTGCTCAATCAACTACTAATTTAGCTGCTAAATCAGCTATTGAAATTGTAGAAAGCTCACTTGGAGATATAGCTCTTAAGATTGATGAATTCTCTAGTAGAAGCGAAACTCAGCAAAGGTCCCTAACTAATTGCCGATCACTTGTTGAGAAATTAAAGAGTTGATCATTGGTAATTTATACCAAAGCACTTGCATCATCCTGTTTTTATGCTATACTTCCGAAGCAGAATTTTACATTGCTGGAATAAGGGTCGTCAAGCATTGATTTTTAGCTTGGTGGTACTTATTTTCGGTATTTGGCAAAAAAACATATTTATAAAAATTTTGAAAAGGAGGTCGATGGTGCGAAAAGTAATTTATGTTTTGTTTACAAGTATTGTGGCTCTTTGTTTAGCAGGTAATGTTTATGCTGTTCAAAAAAAGCGAAGTAATACCATCAAAATTGGTGTTGCTGGTCCACATACTGGTGCTAATGCTGCTTTTGGTGAGCAACTTTGGAGAGGATCCAAAAAAGCAGCCGATGATTTAAATAAGGCTGGAGGAATCAACGGGAAAAAAATTGTTTTGGTGAAAGCTGATGATGCATGTGAACCAAAGCAAGCCGTTAATGTTGCTAATAGATTAGTTGAACTAGATAAAGTTGATGCGGTAATTGGTCATTTCTGTTCATCTTCTACCATTCCTTCTTCAGCTGTGTATGATGATGCTGGGATTTTGATGATTACACCAGCTTCTACTAACCCCAAAGTTACCGAACAAAAGTTTCCTACAATAATGCGTATGTGTGGTCGTGATGATCAACAAGGTTTTACGGCCGCTGAATTTATGGTTAAAAAACTAAAATTAAAAAGCATCGCGGTAGTTCATGATAAAGATACATATGGTCAAGGATTAGCGGATGCTACTAAATTAAGAATGCGTCAACTAGGTGTTAGAGAAGTTTTATATGAAGGTCTTACTCGCGGTGAGAAAGATTTTAATGCTTTAGTTACCAAAATTAAAGCTACAAAGGCGCAAGTTGTTTATTTTGGTGGATTACATAGTGAAGCTGGACCCTTGGTTCGTCAAATGAGAGAACAAGGGCTTGATGCTCTATTGATTTCTGGGGATGGTATTGTATCAACTGATTTTGTGGTTGCGGCTGGAGGTAATAAATATGCCAGTGGTGTGTATATGACTTTTGGCAAAGATGCTCGTAAATTAAAATATGGAAGAACGGTTGTAAGTGAGTTTCGTAAATCAGGATATGAACCTGAAGGATATACACTATATTCATACGCAACTATGCAGGTAATTGCCGCTGCCATGAAATCTACGAGTACTTCTGATGGTACGAAATTAGCTAGATGGCTCAGAAAAAATGTTGTTCAAACAGTTATGGGTCCAAAATCTTGGGATAAAAAAGGAGATCTTAAAGAGTCGGATTATGTAATGTACAAATGGAACAATAAAGGTAATTACGCAGAAGTATCAATTTAATGAATTTTCAGTGAGTAGTAATGGATGATCTATACATCATAGGCCAGCAAATTGTTAATGGTGTTTCTTTGGGAGCAACTTATGGGTTGATTGCCGTTGGTTATACAATGGTCTACGGCATTATTGGCATGATTAATTTTGCTCATGGGGATATCTATATGGTATCTGCCTACTTAACAGCATTAACCTTATCGGTTGTGTTTTCTTTTGGTTATGTACCTGTTTTGGCCGCTATTGTGATGGTCATGCTTATTACTATTATTTTAACAGCTCTGTACGGATGGGCCATCGAGAAGGTGGCCTACCGTCCATTACGTGGATCAACAAGATTGGCTCCTTTAATTTCCGCAATTGGGATGTCTTTAGTTCTTCAAAATTATGTTCAAATTAGTCAAGGGGCTCGTAATCAGGGAATACCTAGTCTAATAGAGGGTGCCATTAGATTTGGTTCTGAGAATAAATTCTTTCAAATTTCATATACTCAACTATTGATAATAATTGTTGCTGTTTTAAGCATGGGAATTTTAACTTTTCTAATACGCTTTACAGTGCTTGGTAGAGCTTGTCGTGCAACTCAGCAAGATATGCATATGGCTGCGATTTTAGGTGTTAATACTAACCGTATTATATCATCGGTTTTTATTATTGGCGCTTCCATGGCTGGAGTAGCAGGTGTTCTAGTAACATTGAACTACTGTTCGTTTGATTTTTATATAGGATTTATTACTGGAATTAAAGCTTTTACAGCGGCGGTATTGGGGGGGATAGGATCTCTTCCGGGTGCTATGTTAGGTGGTTTATTATTGGGAGTATCTGAATCATTATTTTCTGGATTTGTTAATACGGATTACAAAGATGTTTTTGCATTTTCATTATTAGTATTGGTGTTAATTTTCAAACCAAGTGGGTTACTGGGACATCCAGAGGTTGAAAAAATTTAAGGAGAAATTAAGAGATATAAAGAAGATAAAAATGATTAATCATAATAATGATAGTAAAAATAAAAGAATTACCAGCAATATAAAAGATGCTGTTCTTACCGGATTGGTGACTTATATTATGTGCGGACCAATAACCGGTATTGTTCTTGATGGTTATGCAACTCAATATAAACCTCTAAGACCTTTGATTTTAGCAGTTGTTATAGCTCTTCTTAGATTTGGACAACTTTTTTATCTTAATAGAAAGTTAAAATATGTAGATTTCTTTTCTAATGCATGGTCATCAAAATTGGGGTTCTTTAACCATCTTACTGATAAGAAATTAGCTAATAACAAGATCGTTATTGCACTTACCATAACCCTAGGCTTTTTGTTACCATTTGTTGTTGGAAAATACTGGTTAACAGTTATAATTTTAGCTTATATCTATGTACTACTGGGATTAGGATTAAATATTGTTGTTGGTCTAGCGGGTCTTTTAGATTTAGGATTTGTAGCCTTTTACGCGGTAGGTGCCTATGGCTATGGTTTAGGATCTCAATATTTGGGACTTAGTTTTTGGGAAGCAATGGTTGGTGCGAGTTTATTAGCTGCTTTATTTGGAGTTATTCTGGGCTTTCCAGTTTTAAAGATGCATGGGGATTATCTGGCGATTGTTACTTTGGGTTTTGGTGAAATTATTCGTTTAGTACTCAATAATTGGGTTTCGTTTACCGGTGGACCAAATGGTATTCGTGTTCCTTTTCCAACTGTTTTTGGACTGGAGTTTACCAGAAGAGCCAAGCAAGGAGGGGTCCCCTTTCATGAGTTTTTTAATTTAGAATATTCAACCGAGTATAGATACATTTTTTTATATTTGGTTTTGTTTGTAGTTTGCGGAGGTATGATATTTGCTATTAATAGAATTAAACATCTACCCATTGGTAGATCATGGGAAGCTCTTAGGGAGGATGAGATAGCTTGTAGATCTTTGGGAATAAATCATGTGAACGTTAAGTTATCGGCTTTTTGTATTGGAGCTATGGTCGGAGGAATTGCCGGTGTTTTCTTTGCAAGTTTGCAGGGATTTATTAATCCTACCTCTTTTACCTTTTTTGAATCGGCCCTTATTTTATCCATTATCGTGTTAGGGGGATTAGGGTCAACTATGGGAGTAGTTGTCGCGGCACTTGTTTTAACCATTCTGCCGGAGGTATTAAGAGATTTTTCTGATTATCGGGTATTAATATTTGGTTTATTGATGGTATTAATAATGATTTGGAAACCCAGAGGATTATTTCAGGCCAAACGACCGCAATATACATATCAAGGCACAAGTAATATATGAGAAATTCAACTGAACCAATATCATCAGGTAAAGATAAACCATTATTATCTATTAATGACAAATCACTGTTATCTGATAAAGATAGACCACTTTTATCTGTAAAAGATTTGAGTGTTCAATTTGGTGGTATTCGTGCATTAGATAGAGTTGACCTGTCAGTTGAACAAAAAAGTATTACCGCTTTAATAGGTCCAAATGGTGCCGGAAAAACAACCGTATTTAACTGTCTAACCGGGTTTTATCTTCCAACTAGAGGTGCTATCACTTTAAATACCGCTCAAAATAATGTGAATATTATAGAAATATTAGGAGAGACTTTACAACCAAGAGATTTTCTGAGTCCTAAGAAATTTGCTTCTCGCGTGTATTTTAAAATGTTTGGTGGTTCTTATAAGGTGGCAAGAGCAGGTATCGCCAGAACCTTTCAAAATATCCGTTTATTTAAAGAAATCACCACTATGGAGAATCTATTGGTTCCTTTACATAACCATTTGAGGACCAATAATTTGGCTGGGTTACTGAGAACTCGTGGATATAAGGAAAAAGAAAGAAAAGCTCTTAATAAAGCCTGGGAATGGCTGGAAGTTATGGGGCTGGTTGATTATTCTAATCGTAAAGCGGGTCAATTATCTTATGGTTTACAGCGTCGTTTAGAAATCGCTAGAGCAATGTGCACATCGCCGGAATTACTCTGTCTAGATGAGCCAGCTGCCGGTTTAAATCCGAATGAAACCGAACAATTATCTAACTTAATTTTAAAATTAAGAGATAAATATAATGTAACCGTGTTGATAATCGAGCATGATATGTCGATGGTGATGGAAATTTCTGATCATGTGATTGTTTTAAACCATGGTCAAGTAATTTCTCAAGGTTCACCTGAGTTTGTTCAAAATGATAAAGCTGTGTTGTCTGCTTATCTTGGAACAGAATAGAGGTAAAGATTGAACACTTCTTCAAGTATATTGTTGGAACTAAATAAAATAAGCGCTGCTTATGGTCCTATCAAAGCCTTGTATGATGTATCTCTAAATGTAAATGAAGGAGAAATAGTAACTTTAATTGGAGCTAATGGCGCTGGTAAATCCACTTTATTAAAATCTATCTTTGGTAATCCTAAGGCTATTGGCGGTATGATTCAATTTAAAGGTAAAAACATTGATCAGTATCCAACTCATAAAATCAGTAAACTTGGTATTGCCTTGGTTCCTGAAGGTAGACACATATTCTCAGGATTAACAGTAGTAGAAAACCTGCAAATGGGTACTATTAGTATTGGTCGTGAGCATGAGGGAGAGGATCTGGAAAAAATACTCGATATGTTTCCGGTTTTAGCAGAGCGGAGAAAACAAAGAGCGGGAACTTTGTCTGGTGGTGAGCAACAAATGTTAGCCATAGGTAGAGCTTTAATGGGACGGCCTAAATTGTTACTACTGGATGAGCCAAGTTTGGGGCTGGCTCCCTTGATAGTGAAGCAAATATTTGAGGTTTTAGAGAAGGTTCGGCAATCAGGAACCACGGTATTTTTAGTTGAACAGAACGCCAATCGAGCTTTAAATATAGCGGATCGTGGATACGTATTAGCTAACGGCAAAATTAGGTTGTCAGGAACCGGGCAAAATTTATTACAAAATTCAGAAATTCAAAAAGCTTATCTAGGTGGATGATAGGTTGTCTATAAGTGTCATTGAATAATTCAAGTTTCTTCTACTATATCCGATATGATATGTGAGAAGGAGAAAAGTAGTAATGTTACCAAGATTTTTATGGAAAAAATCGTTTATTATCTTACTATTTGCAGCTTTTTGGGGTCTTTGGTGCGAGAAAAAGGTTCCTAAAATTAGTGGTAGGTATTATTATAAGCCCGTGGAAAATCTATACTCAGTTACTATCCGTAAACTTAATAACAACCAATACCTGGTCAAAGGTATTGGTGATGACGCAATTTATCAAAGAGTAGAGGATTCTTTGATATATCGTAAGGGAAAAGAAGACGTAAGATTAGTTTATGACGCAAATCTTAAAAATTTCATGGTATACATCTCTCGCTCTAGAGTTGGTAGAATGTATTCAAAAAGAGGGAACGTAGTCTCTTTTGAAAAACAGAACTCTATGAGTCCTATTAAAGATTCTTGGAAAAAATCACTAAAATTAGTGCAGTAAATTCGATTGAGAATCAATGATCTCTAATTTATCTTGTTAAAACTTTAGCTCCACATATTGTCTTATGTTTTAAATCAAGTAAGGCTAGATTGGCATTTTCGAAAGGATACTCTTCAATTTCCGGTTTAAGAGGAATTTTAGCGGCGATATCCAGAAACTCTGTAATATCTTTTCTGGTTACATTGGCGACAGTTTTGATTTCCTTTTCCATCCATAAATGTTTCTGATAATGAATCTTTTCCAAATATTGTTTATCGCCTTCTTCTTTACGAATAGCATTGATCACCAGACGTCCACCTGGGACTAAGTGCTTTAAAGCTTCTACCACTGGTTTCCATACGGGAGTGGTGTCAATAATGGTGTGAAGTTTTGTAGGTTGATTTTCTTGGTGTAAGGGAGTTTCTGAGATGTCACCTGCCCATACAGCTCCCAATTCTCGGGCAAAGTTTCTCTCGTTTTCATTACGGGCAAAAACAAATGTTTTTACATGAGGAAATTTAAATTTGACTAATTGTAATACAAGGTGTCCTGCAGCTCCAAAGCCAGTTAGACCTAAGTTTTGATGATCCTGTAGTCCCGATAATCTTAAAGAGCGGTAACCAATGGCACCTGCACATAATAGAGGTGCAGCTTCAGTGTCCGAAAAAGTATCGGGAATTGGGTAGGCAAAGTCTTCATTGATGGTCATTAATTCAGCATATCCCCCATTAACATCTCTACCTGTAGCCTTAAATTCTGGACATAAATTTTCCTTGTCATTTTTACAATACTCACATGACCCACAAGAGTAGAAAATCCAGCCAACTCCAACTCTATCACCTACTTTATATTTTTGGACATCATTGCCACATTCTGTAATGGTTCCTACAACTTGGTGACCAAGTACAACAGGCAAATTGTTAAGTAATATTCTTCCCTCAATTTCATCTAATTCGGTATGACAGACACCACAAGCTGTAACTTTTATTAAAATTTCTTTATTGTCAGGCTTGGGATCAGGTAGTTCTACAGGCGCTAACGGATTTTCGCTGTGATTTAGATTACACTGTTGGTTTAAGATCATCGCTTTCATTACAATTTCTCCTTATTCAACCTTTTCTACATTCAACTTTAGTTACATTTAACCATTCATACATTTCATACATTCGACTGTTTCTATTTAGTTTGCCTCATCCATCTCATTCTCAGGATAACTTTTGTATAAGAATCGTGGTTTTTTAGTTCCCCCCTCAATTTCGTTCTTAGCTCTGATGAAAATATATTGTCCCCAGTATGGATTCAGCCATTTTAATGGTTTTAAAAACCTTGTTACCGGGTTTTTATGAACATCGGAAGTAAAACATTTTTCAATGGTAAATCCTAATTTGTTAAGTAAGGTAATCAGTTTTCGAAGCGTGTATTCCCTATTATGACGACCTAGAGGACCATAAGCAGAATAAGGGTCATAAATATTACGACCTAGGAGTAATTTTACGACATTTTCTAAACGGGTAACATTAGGAGTTGTAATAATTAATCTTCCATCGACTTTCAGGACACGTTTAATTTCTGTAAGTGCTTTTAAAGGGTCTTGAGTTAAATGCTCAATTATTTCGCAAAATAGAAGGACATCAAAAGTATTATTCTCAAAAGGAAACTCATCCTTTTCTACATTAAAGTGATGAAAGGGAAGATTCTTTAGGATAGCTGATTTTGCTTTGATGGGCTGGTAAGATATTTTTTCCTGGGCAGTAGCGCCAAATTGTTTTCCAAAGTAATTACTATATGTAATTTTAAGATTAGTAAACTCCTCTAACAGCATACTTATAAAATAGGGATTGGCGCCTAATTCTAGGCATTTGCCTTTTAATCCTTTTACTAGACTAAAGGTTGTAAAAAAGCGCTTATAAGAACCAAGACAATATTCTAAATTGGCATCAGATGGTAGATTGGTTGGATGGATTGATTTTAAAAAGTCTAGAACTTCAGTTTTAGAATATCGGTAGGAAGATTTGGGCATAATCACTAGTCCTAAGTTTTTTAGCTAATATCATTTATCTCTATAGAATTACAAGAAAAATTTGCTCGATGTGGAATTATTTTTTCTTCAGTAGGTAATCTGTAGGTAAATTGTTTATTTCATATTGATTATGTAATTAATAATTTGCAGTTAATAACTAGAAATCTTCTTTGAAGTAGTTTTTATAAATGCATAGATTGTTACCTATTTCTATGTAAGAATAATTAGTTCCAGGTCCAAATACAGTAGTGGCTAGTTGACTAGCAATCAAATAATTTTCATACTCCTCAGTATCGTGATAATAGTATTTACGTGGTTGTTGGTATGAATACACTATTTCGTTAAATTGCCAAAATTGGTCCAATCTTTCCCATTTAAATGTCGGTTCAAAGTTAAACGTACTGTTTGATAAATCAAAATCCTCTTTTTTAGCCCATTGGTCATCTTCTGGGTTTTTTTCGTATATAATTACTTGATGAGAAATAGATCCACCAGAATTATATTTTGTGGAGCTAGCTAATAAAACATTTTCTTTTAAAGATAGTACTTCGCCTACAACTACGTTTTTATCGGGGATATCTATTTTTTGCATAGATATATTTTCAAAGTCGGTGGTAGTAAAAAAGTAAATAGAACCGTTGAACCATGAATCATTTGCCTGATCTAAGTATCCAGGTGAACTAACCACCATTAAAACATGATCATCCTGAATTTGAATTTGGGTTGCGGTCCCGAATCTATAATCCATAGATGTGTCAGGTTCTAATTGTCCAATAATTTTCCATCTTAGGTTAATCAGTCCAACCATGTTTCTACCAACTACATATGCTGTTTTTGATTTTGTCCCTATTATGAGCGCTGATTTTAGTAAACTATAGTGGGTTGTATAATCAGCATGAAAAGAACTTATGTAATCAAGATCATCGATTTGGTCACTATCTTTATTATCACTTTTGTCATCATCATCATCATCGCTATCATCTTCATTTTCATCTTCAACTAAATCAAAAGAGATGAATCTTTCTTTTATGAGTTCATAGTCATCAATATATACCTTTTTAGGAACTAATTTCGGTCTGGTAGATATTTTAGGTGATATTTTGGGCGATATTTTGGGCGATATATGATGAGGCAGAAATGAAATACTTATTGGGGTAATAGGTGGAGAAATTCCTGGATTAACCGGATTAATAGGAGAGATAACGGTTGGAAAATTATTTAGTATGTCATCATTTATAATAGTATTATTTGTATTAAGATCTTCTAGATTATTGATAGTTTCTTCATTATCTTCTGTTTCAGTTCTTTCTAAATCATTTTGAGATGAAGATTGTAGAGTTATATCTGATTGATCATTGGTTCCCTTTTGGGATTTATCTTCCTCTATTAATGACAACTTACCTTCATTCTTATAAGAATACATCTTAGGTTCATAGGAGCAATTTATCATCCAACAGAGACCTGAAATAAATAAAATTACGTAAAATCTGCATGTTAGGTTAAGTATGAGGTTAAACATTTTAAGCCGCTCTCCTTAATCATATTTTGTGTTACAAGGCTTAATTAATTCATCGACATATTTTATAGTTTACTATAGTAAATATGGAAAAAAGCGATATATTGTAATAATAATAAATATTTAAGTGTTGATAAAATTGAATTTATTTTTTAAAAACGTCTCGATTTGTGGAACAATCTTAAATTATTTAAGTGCGTCTTACCGTGGCTCAATTATACTAAAAATGTAAATTGATAACAAAATTAAACCATAGTTCTCAAAAATTTACTTTTAATATCTGAAATCTAAATCATGAACCCCAAAGATAATTACCCGAAAGCATTCTTAATTCACCTAATTAAGGTAATTCGCTCAATGGTTATATGAATTGGCACGTATTGTGCATATTTAAATTTATAATTAATCGTTGTTAAAGTTACTTAATGTTTTCACTCAAAATTTACTATTGGAGGAATTCTTATGAAAAGATCTGTATTTGTTTCAACTTTATTAACCTTTGTTTTAGGTATGGGACTGGTCTCTTGCGGAGATGTTAATTATGAGGATGGTGCTTTTGGTTTACAATCCATATCTGGATGGGAGGATTGTGTTGGTCTAGATTATCAAACGGCCCAGCTAAAAAGAGTTGGGGGGCGATGGAAGATTGTGGAGGGTCCTAGTGGAAATCATTTTGCTTTTGATTTTGATGATAATTATTTAGAAGCTTATAAATCATTACAGATTATCAAAAGGTACAAGATTAAAAATTCATGTTTTGTTGGTAGACCTGGTCCTTCTTTTAAATACTTACTGAGTGAGGGGCAAGTATCTCCATTTGGTAATTTAGTTAATGGTGAGGATTGTATTTCTTTTAATAACCAAACAGTAGAAGTTAAATGGTTTACTACAAGTCAGTCATGGAAGATGATTGATGGTAATATGTCAATGGTAGACTTTGGAACAAAACAAGCAGAAGCATTTAAAGCGCTTAGAGTAGTTAAGAAATATAAGTTCAACCAACAGTGTTTTGTGGGACGACCTGGTCCATCTTTTACTTACTGGAAACGAACTGGTATTATTGTTCCTTTTCAATTAAAGCCCGACCTTGGAGCATATGGTTTTTTGAAAATAGGGCAAAATGGTGGTAAGTTAGTTCGATGGAACGAAACTATTATTCTTACTCCCAATGATGCTTTTTTATTTTCCAATGGTAATCCAGCTTTTAATATTTATTACGCTGAAAAAAATTATGGCGATGCATCCGCTCAAGGCTATGCTAATCGAATTTATTTAGATGGTCAGCTAGTCTCACAACAAGTAAATCGACCGTCTCTTTCAGCTAATCAAAAACGAAATATTCATACCCAGGCCTATTTGTCTAGTTCTGCAGGATTGCATACTTTAAAAATTGAAATAGATGATGGTAATACTATTAATGAAAAGCGTGAAAATAATAATACATTCTCAGTTAAAGTCCTTTTTAGAGGATTTTAAATAAGCGCATCTCCTTGTAAAGGAAGGGTCGTACTTCGTTAGGGTACGGCCCTTCCTGAGTTTTTACCTTTAACATGCCATAATAACAGAATAAAAAAACCTAATTCATTTTATTTTGTACATGCTATTGACTTCTTCAATTACATGTACTACATAGTAATTAAGTTAACAAAATGTGAAAAACTATATATCCAGTGTGCAACAATGACTTTAAGGAGTTGGGTTATGTGTGATTCGTCGTTGGTCAATGGATCAGTGTGTCGTGTTGCTGTAAATCATTTAATGCCGTTAGTTCTAATGGTCCTGAGTTTTCAAATTTTTGTAGGTTGTGGTGGTTTATCTGATGTAGAAGACTCAAATTTTCAAAATAAAGCTAGAGTTCAAGAAGCTTGGAGTAATTGGGATAATCCAGCCAGGTTCCAAACCAATTTAAATCTAAATTTTAATCAATTACCCACCTCTGGAAGGGCCGCCAAGCAACCATGGAGCGCTCATTTTTGGCCCGATCAATGGGGAGGTATTTCTTTTCGTTGGCAAACAAATCAATATCTTAATGGTGTAAAAAGTGTGTACAATGCTAGAAATTTGTCTCAAGATGAAATAAATCATCATTTATCCCCATCAGAGAAGTTTGATTTACTTTTGGGTCGCTATCACTTTCCTTTAACCGAGTCTGAATTAGACAAACGTTATAATTATAAATATCAATGGAACGGAATGTGTCATGCTTGGTCATCAGCAGCTATCAATGAGCCAGAACCGGGACATAGTGCTACTCTTTATAACTATGCTGGTCAACGTATTACATTCTATCGAGACGATATTAAGGCTCTTCTTATAAAAATATATGATCCTCCGTCGGGACAACCAGAAGAAAAAATATTTTTAGGTGGACAATGTAACTCATGGTCCCGCAGTTCAAGATCGTATAATCTTTGGTGTCGTGATAATAATCCAGGTACTTTACATGTTGTATTAACCAATCTTATGGGGCTTCAAAAGAAGTCTTTCATTATAGATAAAGATGCTACTAAACAAATCTGGAACCAACCTATGGTGTCATATTCTTATACTCATGGACCTGTTAAATCCTTTTATAGTAATAGCTGGCGAGCGTACTATAGAAGTCCTCAAACAAGATATCTAGTGGAAGTTGATCTTACAATGGAATACGTAATTGAACCAACCGATTTTTATGGGAAAATTGAAGCATGGACTCGACTTACCGAGGTGAAAAACCTCAAATATAGTTTAGAACTCGATGCAAATTATAATATAGTAGGTGGAGAATGGTATCCTAATCAAGCTTTTCCAGATGTAATTTGGCTTCCTCATGATCGACCTTTCTACAATAGTCTAATTCCTTATGATAAAGTAAGAGAAATTTTAAATCGTTCTTTAGGACGGTAAAAGTAACCAGACAATCAATAAAAATTTTCCTTGATCTTTAATTATTAAAACCATATATTTTATTAAGATTTATGTAAGTGTCTAAAAATAGCGATTGAAGATTTTTGAATTGCTTGAAATTTAAATAAAAATTAATATACAAATATTTTACTAGAAAAAATAAACTGAAAAAAAGATAAAATCTAACAGCTAACGCAATAGCTATTGACTATGTGATTCAATTATAATGATAGAAAAAAATGAAGATATTAAATCACTGCTAAGTGTCAAAGAAATATTAATAAGATCTGTTTTAATATTCTTTCCTATAATTATAACTATAGGTACTTTTTTATTGATCTTTTACTATGTACATGAAAATTCGGAACAGAAAATAATCAAGTCTGGCGAGCATCAGATTGTTAATCTGCAAAAAGAAGTGATCATTCGTAATTTCAAAACAATTATTTCCGATTTATTATTTATTTCAGAACTGGAATCTTTAAAAAAGTACCTTGCAGGTCAAGAGGATCAGAAAATAGAAATAGCCAAAACATTTAGATCTCTTTCCCAAAGAAAACAGATATATGATCAAATACGATATTTAGATGAAAATGGGATGGAGGTTGTGAGGATCAATTTCAATGAAGGAAATCCTTATATTGTTCATAGTAATAAATTACAAAATAAAGGCAAGCGTTATTATTTTAAAGATGCCTTTAAACTAGATAAGTATGAAATTTTTTCATCTCCCCTGGATCTCAATATTGAGCAAGGTAAGGTCGAACAACCAAAAACAATATTACCTGAAAATCCAATTTTCAATAGTATCTGGAGAATTTCAAGAGGGAAAAAATATGTAAAATCAATGATTCGATTTGGTACGCCGGTTTTTGATAATAAACAACATAAATATGGTGAAAATCGAAAACGCGGTATTGTTCTGCTGAATTATTTTGGTGCCAACCTTGCTAAAATGTTTGAAGAAGTAGCGGCTAATTCACAGGGGCGCTCTATGTTACTTAACAGGGGGGGATATTGGCTCAAAGGTGATCCAAAAGTAGAATGGGGATTCATGCAAGAATACGAAGATATTAAACATCTTACATTTGCTAATGAGTTTCCATCTGTTTGGAAAACAATGTTGGAGAAAGAATCTGGGCAATATTATAACTCGAAAGGACTTTTTACATACACTACAGTTTTTCCACTCAAAATAGGATTAAGGTCAAGTACTGGTTCAGGTCACGCTTTTGAAGCAAGTTCCGGCTATTTGGAAAAAAAAGATTATTTTTGGAAAATTGTATCCTTTGTTCCAATTGGGATATTAAAATCCAGAACCAAAGATCTGGTTGGTGGACTTTTGTCATTATATGCTATTTTAATAATAATATTTGGAACTGGTTCTTATTTCTATATTACTATTAGGATAAAAAATCAAATAGCAGAGGAAAAAATGAGATCCCAATTACTTGAGACGGCACATCATGCGGGTATGGCAGAAATATCTACTGGTATTATTCATAACATTGGTAACTTACTTAATAGTTTGAGTATATCTTTGGAAGTTGTGATGGCCAAATTAAGAAATTCAGAAATTAAAAGTTTATTAAATGCAAATAACTTACTTCAAGAAAATAAAGACCAATTTTCTGAATTTTTATTAAATGATACCAAAGGTAAATTATTACCTGAGTTTTATTTAAAAGTAGGAAATGAACTAAAGAATGAACATGAAAAACTATATAAAGAAGTAAAACAACAATTACAAAATACTTCTACCATGAAAGATATAATTAGTTCTCAACAAGCACATGTAGTAGATACTGAAGCATATATTCAAAAAATTAAGCTTGCCTCCATAATTGATGATGCTTTAAAGATGTTAAACCCCGAATTTGGCGATAAAAAAATAATTGTAAATAAAAAATACTCTGTAAATAAAGAAATAACAATTTTATGTCAAAAGTCAAAACTATTAAGTGTGTTACTTAATGTATTTAAAAATGCGTTTGAATCAATGATTAATTCTGAAAATATAGAAAATATATTGCAAATAGAGATAAAAAGAAATAGTAATCATATAGAATTACATATTTCAGATAACGGGGAGGGCATACTTAAAAAGAACTTAATAACGATTTTTAATCATGGATTTACTACCAAAGAAAAAGGGCATGGTTTTGGACTTCATACCTGTGCAAATACTATAGCTGAAATTGGTGGTAAGATTTATGCTAGTAGTAAAGGTCCTGGTTTAGGATCGACTTTTAGTATAAAAATACCTATTCAAAGTTAACAAAAGGATGATCTAAATGTCTAAGGTTGTTAATAAAGTTGATGATAATTTTAATTTGATATTGGTTGTTGATGATCAAAAATCAATTCATGATGATTTTAGGAAAATTCTTCTTAAAGATGGAAATGAACAAAAAGAAGATATTAAAACAATAAGTGAACAACTTTTTGGGATTGAAAAAAAAAACATTCTTAGGGTTCGCGAGGATCGTAAAGTACGAGAGGATAACAGAGATTTCCAGGATCTAAAATATATAATTGACTCTGTGCAGCAAGGGGAGCAGGGGTTAAATAAAATTAAAGAAGCCAGGAGGAGTGGTAAGCCGTATCAATTAGCATTTGTAGATATGAGAATGCCTCCTGGTTGGGATGGACTTAAAACCATTAAACATATTCTAGAAGAAGATGAGGATATACAGGTAGTTTTGTGTACTGCGTTTTCTGATTATTCTTTGGATGAAATAATTGAACAAATTGGTAATACTGATCGATTTGTAATATTAAAGAAGCCATTTGATAAAATTGAAGTTGAACAGTTGGCTATTTCATTATGTAAGAAATGGTCCTTTTCTAAGCAAAAAAATATAAAAATGAGTGAGTTAGAGGATATTATAGATTTTCGAACAAAAGAAATTGTAAAAAATGAGCAGAGATTTAATCTGATATTTGAAAATGCCACGGATGCCATTTTATGGTTTGATGATTCAGGTTACATAATAAAATGTAATAATGCGTTAAAAAATATTTTAAACAAAGAAAAAAATGAAATTATTGGACATCATATTAGTACAGTATCTCCCTTGTTTAAGCGCGATATTTTTGCAAAGAAACCTCATACCCAAACAGAAATTGATCAAGTTTTTAGTAAAGAAGATGAGGTGATTACCAAAACGGGAAAGAAAGTTCCCGTTATAATTTCAGCTTCTTCAACAATTATTGAGGGAGAAACAATCATTCAGGTGATATTTCATGATCTGAGGAAATTAAAAGAAGCCGAAAAAGAAAAAGAAGTGCTTCAAAATCAGCTTATTCAATCAGCTAAATTAGCCTCTATTGGGACACTTGCTTCTGGAGTAGCACATGAGTTGAACAATCCCCTGACTTCTGTTTTAGGACATGCCAATTTACTGGAAACATCAAAAGATGATCCCCAAAAGGTGGAAATTAGAGCACAAAAGATTAAAATAGCCTCTAAAAGAATGAAAACAATTATTGATCATCTTAGAAACTATAGTCGAGAAGCCAAGAATTCAGAAAAACAGCAGTTTGAAATTTCAAAACCTATAGATTATGCGTTAGATTTCCTTAGAAAACAGTTAGAGCTAAGAGGAATATCCGTAAAGTTATCGTTCTCAGATTCACTTGCTTTTGTATGGGGAGATGTTACTCAACTTGAGAGTGTTTTTCAAAATCTATTTATTAATAGTAGAGATGCTTTTGAGATGGTTAGTGATGATAGAGATAAGCGGATATTAATTGAAACTTCCTTAAAGGGAGAAGATTTGGAGGTAATTTATAAAGACAATGCTACTGGAATAGCCAAACAAATCACAGATCGTGTATTTGATCCTTTTTTCACCACCAAAGAAGTGGGAAAGGGAACAGGTCTTGGTTTATATATTGTTAGAAATATTATTGATAAACATCAGGGAACCATTGTTGTTGATAGTGAACAGGGCGCATGGACCAAGTATATTATTACTTTGCCCATTGATAAAAGAATCATAAGTAATGATCAACTGGTGGTGAATAAAGGTGCCTTGCCAATTTATTCGAAAAACCCAAAAAAAGTAAAAAGCTTGCTTATTATTGATGATGATATTGAAGTAGCAAATGTGACCAATGATTTAATAAGAGACTACTTCAATACCAAAGTAATTGCTGATCCTCAAGAAGCTTTACAACATATTGAAAATGAAAAATTTGACTTGATTCTAACTGATTTAAAAATGCCGATTGTATCAGGAATAGATATTTTACTCCAATCAAAGAAATATCAATCTAAAACCCCTGTTGTAGTAATGTCCGGATCTTGTGAAGAAGATGAGGATCTTAAAAAGGCGCTGTCTCTAGGAGCTGATGGGTATTTATCAAAGCCCTTTGTTAATCAAGATGATGTAGTACCTTATTTGCAGAATTTATGATATTCTGCTATGAGAAAACCCCCAGACATATTTACTAATCAAGTTGTGATTTAATGTCTGAGGGTTATATATTATTACGCACGAAAAACAAACACACTATAACGATCTACCAACTAACCCCCTCATATCCCCAACTGGCTAAGGCTTGTTTATACATACCTTTAATAAACCTTTGGGCTTCATGTGGTTGAATATCTAAAGCATTAGCTGCTCTAGAAGTAAGATCACGAATAGGACTTTTATTTCCACCTTTAAGTTCTTTAACGGCAGCTAATGCACTGCTGAAAGATATGCCTCCAAAGACGGCTTTAAAGGTTGTATCCATGTCTTTAGCGGTTGTACGACCTCTTTCCTGTGCGGCGACTCCCCATCGATTTAAAGCAGAAGCAATTGCACGTGCTTTTGCAGGCTTGAAACCGTATTGAGTTTGTAGTTTATTGGCTCCTAATTGAACCAGCTTATCATTAGCTTCGCTGCTAAGAGCCGCAAAGTTAGTGTCAGCAGCTTGTCCAGCAGAGGCACTGTTAATAGCTTGTCCGTATTGTTCTTCACCTGAATTGGCATTATAAAGAACTCCATTTTTACCTAACCAATAAGTACCACTACTTACATCCTCCCAGAAAAATCCGCTAGTTCCCACTCCTATAGTGGAACCGTTAATGTAATTAGCAAATTCAGAAATATGAATATCTTCTTCTTGTAAAACTTCATCTTGGTTATAAGAATCTGCAAATCGACCACTGGAATCAAATTTTACGTACCACATATCATTAGAACCATTACCATCATTGTTATAATGAGGATCCTCGGTTACTTTAATTCTAGTATCATCAGAACGTAAAAATGTACATCCTGGAGTAGCTTCTAATGTACTACAAATATCTCCATATACATTTTCATATGGATAATATAAAGCTGGCGAACTACCGCCACCACCACCACCGCCGCAGGCCCAAAGGACTACCACAATGGGACTCAGTAAGATTAATTGAGCCAATAAAGACTTCTTCGATTTAACCAAACTTTTCATAAACTCCTCCTCTTGTTGTGAAACAAAACACCAAATAAACTCTACTAGAAACCTGAATTAGTTTTAATACCAAGTTTCTAACTATGGTTTTTGAGTAATTAAATTTTTGTATTGGTGATTAAATATCTAGAAAAACGAGTGATGTCAAATAAAATTATATTTCTATAATGAAAAAAGTGTGGCTGAAATAAAAATGCTTTAATATATTAAATATATTAATATATTAAAGGTATGCGAATAATCTTATCGTGACAGCGATAGTCAATGTAATATAAATCATCACTTCCTAAGAATGGGTAATCTAGTGAACCACACCCCTTTTGGGCTTGTAAATGCATTATTGCGGGTGATATAAGCTCAATTAATTCTTTGCGCTGATTATAAAAAGGTAAAGTGATTTTTAATCCTCTATTAAATCTGGATCTTTCAGTTGTATATAAAGCCGGTAAATAATCTGCGGAATTGGAGCGTTCTGCAATTCTTATGGGAAGGAGCAAACTAGTAAACATCAGATCAGGATAAAAAGTGTATCGTTCTAATGAAGTAAAAGTAATTTTTCCAGTTAACAAATCATGAAATTGTAATTCACTGTTGGTGAGTGTAAAGGCACCCGCTCTTTGTTTACCCCAAAACACTGCTCTAGTATAGAGGTTAGCATCGATCATTGGGTGAACCGGAGGTAATTGATAGTCAACGAATTTTCGTGATGAATTTAAAAATAGAGTTAATCGCTGCCATTTTAATTTATCCTTACCAAACCAATATCTTCCAACATAAGTTTGTGGAAAATCCTCATTTAAAGAAATAATATCTCCATATCTAGCATCAAGAAAATTACGATAGGCAATCTTGGTAATGCTGCTTAATTTGGTAATGCTGCTTAATAATGTAAAGTTAATCACCCGTCCCTCATATACTTCAGCGATGGCAAAATCATTAACATAAGATGGAGCCAGTTCTGTTCCCAAATTTTTAGCCATTAATACTGGGATCTTTCCTTCTTGGCGCTGTTGATTAGTAGGAGTTAAAAGATCCATAAATTTATATTCTTGGTGCTCAGAGATGGCTTCTAATTTGCCATTTGCCAGGTAATAAAAACGCCTTTTCGGAGCTTCATATCCTTCAGGATTTCTCCATGCTTCTCGTAAAGTAACTTTTTTATAAGGATCATTACCATAGGAGATCCAAGCTGGAGTCATTTTACCCTTTAAACGCATCCAATGAGGTCTAAAGGGGAATTGAGCCAGTTCACTATCATAACTATAGGAATCGATTACCTCGAAATTGTGATTTAAAAAATACAAATGAATGGGTGATGGTAAAGGTTCTTCGAGTTTTGATCGATCCTCTAAGAAACCTATAATATATTCACTGACTCCATCAAAATTATAATCGAGCCGAGCATGTATCTTTTCTCTAATATATTGATCTGATTTAAAGGCAGGTATACTGAATTTACCGGTAATAGAATAATCTCCATTACGAAAATCCTGTCCCCTATCTTGAATTAATAAACTAATGTCCCATGTTTCATTTCCATAAGAGATTATGTAATAATCTAAAAATTGGCTCTGATTATCAAATCTATAGTAAAACGGGATAAAAGAATAACGACCTTTTGGAAGATCATTAAGTTTAATATGAAACGAACGATCTGAATTAAAATCTTTACCTACCGGAACGATCACATCACCTTTAATTTGAAAATGACGCTTAGATACACCGGCGATATTAACTTCAATGTCTAAGGTAATATCACTTGGTAACCTTGATAAAGAAGGTGATAATTGATCGTCTATCGCTAATGTAGCAATAAACTCTTTAACCTCTTCTTGTTCCCAGCTAGTGAATTGTTTTTCAATACTACTTTTGATAAGTTTAGGACGAATAGCATCGGGATGATGTTTTAAGATGCTACCCTTAATTGAAACGTTTTGTCCGGTGGTCCAAAAGTTTTTTAACTTAAAAGGTAAAGTAAGTTTTTTAGAAGTACCGTCCCAAGTAATTTTAATTTCTTCTTTTTCTATAGGTAATATAAGGGGAGAAGGATTCACCTTTAAACTTCCAACAAAATCAGCGTTCCCTGAAAGAGTAAATTTAGTTGGAATCTTAGATCCGGAGAGTAAGGAATCTTGTTTGTTTGCTTGGTCTTTGGAATAAGGATATACCGTTCGAATAGCGAGTGCTTTTCGGTGTTTTCTGGCACCTAATATTAAGCGAGGATAAATCTCATTAGTAGGGTATCCAAGATAAAGAAGATTTGCTACCATACCCGTTACAAAGCCTGTGGCTTGAGAAGTACCATGTAAGTATTCGTATCCGAAAATAGAACGAAAACGTTTCGGTCGCATAGTGGAAGGCCAGGTACTGAGAATATTTAGTCCAGGAGCGGCTATATCTACACCACTTCCATAATTAGAAAAGTGCGAGATAGCTCCATCTGGCCCATGTGAAGCAACACAAATTACCTCAGGATAACTGCATGGGCGTAATAGCGCTTGGGTTGCGTCATTTCCCGCGGCTGCTACAACAATAATACCTCTGCTTTGAGCTTCGGCAATTTTTTCTCGCATTAGATCTGAATCTCTGCTTTGGGGCCATCCTAAGGAGAAGTTAATAACCTGGGCTCCTGAATTGATGGCATAGACAATTCCACGGGCAACCATGGCTGCTAAGCTTGTTCCTTTGCCTTTGAAACTTTTATCCTTAGGATCGATCAAAGAGCCTGAGGAAGTTGATGAAGAAGTTGATGATGGTTTTATTGGTTCTGAAGGGTTTTCACTTAATACTTGTACTGGTAGTATTTCAACCTGAGTAGAAACACCTCGAATACCTATTTGGTTTTGATGCTGAGCCGCAATAATACCAGCTAAATGCGTACCGTGTCCTGTTTCATCACCAAAATCGGGTTTACCCCTGATTCCAGCTTCATTTACTGGACCTAATAAGCTCCAACCGTTACAGTCTAGAGGATATCCGTTTTTGTCTTGATCAACTTCGGGATGGTTTAAATTGAACCAAATCTTTTCGCAAGCCGCTCTTCCTTTATCAGTTATACATTTTTTAAATTTTTCCAAGGCGGCGCATTCAGAAGGTTTACGATGGAGAACATTTACTAAGTCAGGATGATTTTTATCAATTCCCGTATCTAATACAGCAACGATAATTTTCTTTTTCTTGGTTTTCTTTTTAGTTGAGGGAAATTTAGCTGGTAATACTGACCAGTCAATATTAAGATCCTCCCCTGATCGTCCGGTAACGTGGTGGTTGTTGACAAAATCGAATTCAACTTTCTGTGACCTGCCATTATTATCCAGGCTCCATTGAAAATCAAAAAAGGGATCGTTAGTCAAACTCTTAGATACTAAAACATTAAATAAAAATAGGGAGGAAAAGATTAAGCTAATTCTCATCGGAAACCTCCATTGGAACGATTTAACTCTGCCGGTGAAATGCCGATCTCACGAGCATAGGCGGCTCTGGCTCCGTTAGCCTCAGGAAATTTTTTGGTTGGTTTTCCGTGGCTATCAAAAACAAGTTCTAGATCACCATCCTCATCACCTTTGCGAAATCCGTTTATTCTAATAAAAAATAGATAATTTTTCTTGCCTAAAAACCATAGTATGGCACCTTTAGAGACTTTTTCTTCCAAACTATTTAGAATGTTGGTTAACCGATCTACTTTTTGTTTAGGATTTTTGGGCCTTTGTTTTCTTAGGAATAGCAGATTGTCATACCATGATTTTACACATCTAATACGAGGATCAACAGGTGGCCATACGGTATGTCCAAATCTTGATATTTTTTCCACCGTATCAGAACAATCCCACATATTGTTTTCTGCTCTAAGAAGAGCTACTATTTGTTCTAAAAAGTAGTCTTCATTTTTACGTTGGCTGGGAGTAAAAAGTCTATTCAATTTTTTGAGCCCAGACTCAAAAATAGAAAGATGAGCGGTTATGCGATAAAAGTCGATCGATTCAACGGTGGCAAAAACTCCCATTTGAATAGGGCGATAAGCAGGTACATCTTCAAATTTGTAATTGATATCCCTTAAAAGTCTAATAAGATCGTGTCTGTCTAAGTGCCAACCACCCCAAACTTCATCTACCTTACCAACCTGAGGGTAAGGATCATTTTTACTCAAGTCTCGTTCAACCGATAAAATTTTCCACTCGGCACTACCAAATGGTATGTTAGCGGGATTGGGATCTTCATTTCGTGATATAATACCAAAAGTATCAAGAAAGCCCATAGCAATATCTCCGATAAGCTCAAATGGATTACGACCGCTTAAAGAACCTTTGGTATGAGCGTAGATTCTTACCAGCTGACCCTCACTAGTTGGGTCAAGATGCGGATGGTCAGGATTAGGGGGGTATTGAATTGTAACTTCGTGTGTTTCGTCAAATGACATTTCTCTTATAAAAAGTAAGGACATCTTAGCTGAAGTGGTTCGAAGATCGTGGGTAATTTTGAACTCACGGCCCTTGAAATAAGAATAAAAGAGTTCGGGATCATTGTCTTTAATCAATACCTCAAAACTATCTCTAAGCTGTTTTCGTTTTTCGATAAAGTCAGTATTTTGGGTAGAATCCACTTGGGTAGCCAGTTCTGCGTTATAATCTATCAGAAAAGCATCGGTTTTAATATCCGCATTTGTAGTATCTAACCTCAAGCTGAATAATTTGATAAAATAATTTACATCTAAGAAAGTACCTGCCCCTGGTTTGTTAAAAGTTCGAATAAAAACTTGAATACCTTTTTTGGTTCTTACAATGGATGTTTGTTTTAATATTACATAACTGCCTTTTACTCCCACCACGATGTTTTGCAAAGAATTGATTGAGTTTTTAACGTCCATAAAATAGCTGATGGGTGTAATCCTTTGTAGTGAGGCTGTTGCTCCAAAACTATCGGTTATTGTTATTACCTCACCTGGTTTTAGTTCTTGCATAAAACGATCAAAGGCTTCTCCAGCAACTTCACCTTTCTTTTCGGCTAACAATTCTGCCAGCCCGTTCATAAAACGGGGGGTATACATATCTAACCAGCTTACTTTGGTACCTTCTTCAATACTTGCTAAAGGACGAACATGAATATAACTTCGTTGCATGGAAAACTGAGCTACAGCGGTAGGAACATGAGGAGCAAAACCATCCCAGGCCCGGAAATAACCGACACTACCTCCATAAGACATAGTATCTACTAACTGTATAGGTGCCTGACTGTCAAAATATGTTCCGGTTGCTAGATAACGGTCCGCATTAATGGATAAGCTAGCTAGTGGACCGCCCCATGACTCCACTGATTGGTAAAGAGGTTCTTGTGGATTTTCTTTTATATGTTGCCTAACTTTATTTAGAACTTCCTCACGACGCTTTTTAACAGCGTGTTCAGTCCCTCTGATTATCAGTTTATCATTAATTTTATCCAGGGCCGTTTTTATGACACTGGCCTTAAGTGACATGGTTAAGTAACGTTGCATATCACCATCTTTAAAAGGAGAGTCTCTATCTCCATGGGCGATTCGAACTGGTAATCCTGCAACGTATTCTCTAGTTACTTTTCCATTTACAACTAACCCGGAAGGAGAATTTATTCTTAATGGTGGCAAAACTAACTTAACTTTAGGGGTTAGTTGAAATAATTTGTATAAATTATCAAGTCGGTGCAATAATTTAGCCTTGATTAAATCATGGGTTTCTGAGGGAAGATTCGCTGAGGCGATAATTTCGTTCCAATCAGATTCTTGGAATTCACCCATCTTTTCTAAAATCCAACGAGCGTCGGGAGCGGTACAAGCGGCAAAGGATGCTGCTGAAGGGTGATTTAAAACAACACTATCGGCTTTAATAGATCCTGCTCGGGGCGAATAACGATTAAAACTTTCGGGAATGTCAGTTAAGACGTAAGGAATAATCAGAGCGCGAAAAGCCCGATGTTGACTTAATTTTTGTAAAAAGACCGCATGATGATGGGGATGGGGCGCATAACCCCAGTTGCCATCATAATAGTCAGATTGTGCAGGTTCTAAAACCACATGAGTAAATGTTAAGATCCAATTTTTATCATCTTTTTTAGTTATCCACTTACGATCGAAGAAATCAGAATTCGTAGCTTTTTGGGTATAGGAGATAAAATCATCCATTTCTTTTTGTGAGGCTAAATGTAAGTTGAGCTGCCTATAGTATTGGGGGGATGGAACATAGTACCCTAATTTGCGAAGTAAGGCACTTCTTAGAAGAGTTGCGTGAGTATATCGGGAAATAGTAAATCGATAATATTCATTTGGTTGATTAATGTTTTGTACTCGTCCCATATAAGTAAATGTATTGGTAGCTTCATGGGCAATAAATCTCACCTTACCGTTTTGTTCAGGGAAAGTTCCATTACCATTATTAGATGCAGATGATGATGCGGGGTATTCGTGAATTTGCCATATCTTATTATTAGCTGGATCTATTAAATGATCACTTCTTTCAAAGGGTGCTCGTTGTAAGTTAGATCGTGAAATTTGGGTGGCATCTCCAAGGGGTAAGATTTTATCAGATGGGGATGAGTTAAGTGGATTATTCCTATGTAATCTATTTTGTAATAATTCAAATTCATCTATTCTTAAATCTCGAGCTGGGGGTCCTACTACTGAAAGAGGAATTGTCACACTTCCTTCGGCATAAATAGGATTGATTTTAAAGAAGGAAACAATCAATGAATGTAATAATAAATAGTACAGCAATGAATTAGGTATAATTTTGAAATCATTTCTTAATCTCATAATAATTACTCGCTCAAAAAATAAATGTTGGCTAAAAACTACTGTAGAGGAAAAATTACTAACAAAGCTTTTCAAGAATATCAAGAAATAATTTGTGAAGCTTAGCTTTAGTATTTAAAATTGCCTACAATTATTTCTTACAGATTACTTTATAAGTATCAAAGTTATACTGGGACGCTATCAAATCTTGACTAAAATGTGATCTAAATTTCAGTTTGCTATCTGATTATTCCTTTAATTTCAGTTAATTGTACTAAGCTTATTTTTGGCCCCAAAATTGCAGAACCTTAAATCAATTATAAAACAGGCCGCCTTTTTTAGAATTAAGAGTTACAGGAATCAACCTTAAGTATGAGGAGATTGTCATGAGATTACTTTGTAAAAAAAACCGGAAGTATTTACCCCATTTTATTTTGATAGCAAGTCTTGTATTACCTTTAGCTATTCTTTCTTCAGCCTTATCAGCCCAGGGAAGAAATGGCGATGGTCGCGGTGGTCGAGGAGATCGCGGAGGTCGTAGAGATAACGGCGGTGGTCGCGGTGATCGCGGAGGTCGTGGA
>CAZJDM010000041.1:0-29981 GCA_964544765.1 uncultured bacterium | reverse complement strand
ACTGGGTTATCTTTCTTAGGTAGAAAACCAAATTCAAATGAACTGTTTTCTTTTTCGCTTTTACTAGGGCTGTTAACTACCAACGGTCCAGGAACTATTTCCGCACAAGGAGCCAAGGGCGCTGTTAGTGCCGATGGACCTGAAATACAAAAACGGGTCCAGATTAATAAAGCTTATCTAGGATTTCTTTCTCACTCAGGATATGTTCATGGCGGAAACGGTTTTGAAGCCATTTCCTTTTTAATTGAACAATTTGATGATAAGAACCTAAAGGATCCTAGTGACCCAAATCATTCCATTGATTTAAATCAAATGGCAACTGATTACGCAAACTGGTACAAACAGTATAAGACTAAAAGTAAAACTGATGGAGTATCCTATTGGAAAATTCCTTGTATTAATCACCCGGTATTTAAAGGCAAAGAAATAAATTTCGATCCTAGAGAAGTTTTTGTAAATAATCTGCTCAAAGAAAACAATGATTACAATATATTCCACGAATTCTATCATAAACTGGTTCATGCCTTGCACAAAATTGGTGTAAGCAATAACGTTTACTGCGTTAATATTGACGCTGTAATTGCTGTCACATTATTAAAAACTCTCTGGAAACCTTTTAAAGATGGTCAATTCACCCACTCCAAACTTGAAACAACTGCTTTCACAACCTTTTTACTGGGAAGAATGATTGGAACCGCCGCGGAAATTGAGGATCATACTAATAGGGGTCGAAATATGGATACCAGAACCCCTGCCAGTAAATGTTCTTATACTGGGTAGAGACACAGATAGATACACCAAATTTAGAAAACCATTGAGCTTTAATATGTTACATGATAATTAATATTCTTACTATGATTGTAGATAATGAGTATCTTTTAGTATCTTCGCCATAGTTATCTTACGAACATTTGGAGATTATTTTAAGGAAATTTAAGGAAATATAATGGATAATATCATAAAATTTTTTACGGGTATTTTTAATCGAGAGAAGGTATTAGCCTATTTAAAAAAGAGTGGTCCTTGGGACGCTTTATTCATATTCTTTCTGATTTGTACCCATTCTTCTGTTTTGGCATCTTATGTTGTTCCCACTGGCTCAATGATGCCTACTATTCAACCTAAAGATCGTTTTTTTGTATTTAAACTACCCTATCGTCTTAAGTTACCATTCACCAAAACAACCATTATGAAATGGGGCGCTCCTGACAGAGGAGATATTATTGCCTTTAAAAATCCTGAAAATGAAGAAATAGATTTTACCAAACGAGTCATAGGGGTTCCGGGCGACAAGCTGGAACAAGTTAATAATGTTCTTTATATCAACGATCAACCCGTAAAACGTGCCCATATAAAATTTCAAGACGGTCACGATTTTTATCAGGAAAGTTTTGAAGGAATCAAATACATAGTACGTGAAAGGCGAAGTCCTTTTGGCGGAATTAGTTTTCCTTCAATAACTGTTCCTCCCAATAGTTATTTTGTTATGGGAGATCATAGAACCAACAGCCACGATTCAAGATTCTGGTCCAAGACTCACTTTGTTCCTGAAGAAAATATTGAAGGGAAATTAGTCTTTAGATGGTTAGCCTGGGTAAAAAGTCCTTTTCAAACAGTTTGGCAAAGGTTTGGAGCAGTGGATTAAGATAAAAGGGAATATTTTGATGAAACAAAAATCAATTACTTTAAAACTAAACAATAAGAAAGCTTTACAAAACACTGATTTAGTTTTCAAGAGTTTAGATCATGTTCAAATTGCCCAGCTGGGTGAATTAATCTCTTTAACCATGTTTCAAACAGATTACCAGGAGTTCGTTCAAGTTTTGAACTCTAGTGATGATACTCAAAATGAAGTAGAAGCATATGTCATTGGTAAATACTCAATGCAAAAAGAAAAGTTTCCAATCTTAGTTATGGAACTATTAAGATTAGCTGTAAGATTGGGTCTAGACATAAAAAAAATGCTCGAAAATATTGAAAAGACACCCTCATCAGGAACACCCCCTCAAGATCCTCCTATACATCATTAACAATGCTAATAATGATGTAATATTGAGACTTTTAAAATCAAACATTATGAACAAACCTAAATAATTTGACACTTTGATCTCCTAGATATAAAATTTTATCATTATTCATAAGTTATAATCACTGAACAATCATAGGAGATTTGTATGCTAAGTAGTTTTTTGTCAACTATGTTGGATAATGTGAAGTTATTAAAATTGGTCAACCTGCCAAATTTCTCCTGTTTAAAAACACGAACTCTTTTTGCTCTACTAATATGTTTTCCCTTATCATTATTATTATCATGTGAAAAGATAGAAGACACGAAGGAAGAAGAAGAATTACAAACAACAACTCCCCCTAAGAAATCCGGGTAAATCTGATGAAACTATTACTCTCTTCTTTTATTTCCTTATTTACTTTTATTGCTTTACTCGCATTATGGACATTAATAATATCATCAATTGCTAACTTTCAATTTTCTTACATTTACGCATACTCAAGTTCCAATTTAGAAAATTCTTTTATTTCGAGTCAAAAGGGATTCACATTGGAAGAAGATTGGCAAAGAATATGGCAAAGACTGAAGGATAGAAAAGGAAAGCCTTATCCCCAAGGTGATTTATTACAGGAATTTTCAAAGAAAGAAACTGCTGAATATCCAATGGATTTACTTATCTCTGAATTTCCAATGCGGTTTGAGAATGCGTGGCGCCTAGAGGATGCCGGCGCCAGATTATTTGTTCAAAGCACCGACGCCCATAATTTAGCTAATATAATACAGATTAAGGACCGAGCTTTTCTTTCTTCGTCTAAAACCAGCGAGGTAAAATTATATTACTATCAAAAACAGGATTATCAAACTGATAGTATGCTTGTGAACATCGATTTTGTATTTAATAAATTGTTCAAATCCAAGTTCTATGGAGGTATCTCTTTTTATCCCCGTACTGAAAAATTAGATTCTGATCTAGAATTGTTTTTTGGTTTCAACAATCCTGATGTATTCGATCTACAACTAAAAGCCACTGCTTTAGATCCATTTACCAATGCCTCAATGAAGGTTATAGAGTTAAAAGATCAGGTTCCAGATGAAGAGATTCATCAAGTTGAATGGCCGATGTCGTATAGTTTACAGTTTTTATCTCAAAAATTTCTAGGATTCAAACTAGAGGTATATCTTGGTTATTTATCTAAGACCCATACTAAATATAAATATATTAATGATCCTAATAACAATCATCAAACTGCTCAAAACGGTTTTTTAAAAGGAATTATGTTTCAATGGCATCCCATAGGATCAAATTCTCTACATTCTTGGGTAATAGGGATTTCTTATTTAGAAAGTGAATTTAACAAATCATATACTTTCGACTATGACCCATCACTTTATAAAGAAGGTGATGATATACCGCAAAATATAAAAAGTGATGAAGTTAATACTGAAACTAAAATATTTCTTTTAGGAGAAATTACTCAAAACCTCAGTTTAGAAGCGCTAATCCTCTGGAATAAACGTTCATGGGAAAATCAAAATGAAATTTTATCCTCAAATGATAAGAATGATCATTCGTTTGAATATAGTGACTATTATAAATATTACTCCATACGTTCAACGTGGATGGCCTCAAAACATGCGGGAGTGGAACTGGGTTTTTTGCGCATAGATAGAGAAAGTAAAGGAGAAATATTTATTGATTCTGGTAATAATCAAAATGATCGCCTTTTAACCAGAGCTGTTTTTCACTTTAGTAAGCAAGTCTGGTGTTCCCTTGGAGTAGGATGGGACATGGAAATGGGAGAAGGGGTGTTTGATGGTGGTGGTTTCACTATGATGATGGTTTTTTAAATAAATTTATAATCAAATTTATTGTTCTGAATATTTAAAATCAAACCATCCCCTTGATTAAAAGGTCCCGTATTAAAACAAGGTATATCATTAACAGTATCATGGCTTTTAGATTCATGAATATGACCACCAACAACCATACTTATCTTAGAAGTTTTTTCCAAATATGATCTTAAAACAGTAGAACCCACATGAATACCACCATCGGGAATCAAATCCAATTTAGTATTATGTGGGGGAAAGTGGGAAATTAAGATATTAAATTCTCCCTCAGAAAAACTATCATCCGCCTTTTGTAAAAATTCTTTAATCTGGGCATCACTAAATTCAATTGGACAATTAAAAGGCGTAGTATTTGAGCCGCCTAAACCAAACACATTTATACCTTCTTCTAAAGACCTTAGCTTTAAATGCAAATGAACATCCCGTTCTTGTAATACCTCAATCGCTCCCTTAGGATCACAGTTTCCCACATTAAAGTAAATTTTCATCCACTTCTCTTTTGCTAAAGCCTGCCCTTGATCAATAATGGACACTGCCTCTTCATAACTACCAAATCCAGCCATGTCACCATGCACTAAAATATTTTGAATATCACTATGGTCATCTAAAATTTTATTTAGTTTGCTTTGAAAATTTTTGTCATTATGAATATCACCAATACATAGAATTTTCATGCCAATACCTCACCTTTGTTTTTTCTCTTCTATTGATTAGATTTTACTTTTAATCACAAACTAACACTAATTCAGTATTAGTTTATATTAGTTTTGGCTCGATTTAAAGCCTTGGTCCAACTTTGCATTAATTTTTCTATCCATTCGTCCGACTTAGTGGGTTTATAAACTGTGTTTTGTGACTTGTAGGGCAAATCACCCAAGTCCTTCCAATATCCAATTTCTAAACCGGCCAGAAACGCTGCTCCTAACGCAGTTGACTCAAGCACTTTGGGTCTCTCTATTAGAACTCCAGCTAGATCACTTTGAAACTGCATAAGAAACTGATTCATCGTAGCCCCACCATCAACTCTCAGTAAGGTTGGCTTTTTCCCCAAATCTTTCTGCATCGAATTTACCAGTTCTTTACATTGAAAGGCTATTGATTCCAGAGCAGCTCGAACAATATGATATTTATTAGCACCCCTAGTAAGGCCCGTGATAATACCTCGGGCATCGCTATCCCAGTGAGGAGCTCCTAAGCCGGCAAAAGCTGGCACCAAATAAACTCCAGCTGTATCTTCAACTTTACGGGCAAATTCCTCACTTTGAGCTGCCGATTCAATGAGTCCTAGTTCATCTCTAATCCAGCCTATAACCGCACCACCAATAAAGACACTTCCCTCCAAACAATATGTAATTTCATTATTTATCTTCCAGGCAACAGTAGTTAACAATTGGTGATGGGATTTTACAGGTGTATTTCCAGTATTACATAGCAGAAAACATCCTGTACCGTAGGTATTTTTCATTTGACCCGTTTGGAAACAGCCTTGTCCAAATAAAGCCGCCTGTTGATCCCCGGCTATTCCACAAATGGGGACTTCTTGAGGCAATATATCTATATCTTTAACAATACTCAAAGATCCAGATGATGACACCACTTGCGGAGCCATGTAAAGAGGAATTTTAAATATCTCAAAAAGCTCCTCATCCCATTTTCCTTCATGGATATTAAATAACATAGTTCTAGAAGCATTAGAGGGATCAGTAATATGATCTTTTTTACCTGATAAATTATATATTAACCAGCTATCTATAGTTCCAAAAATCAGGTTGCCGTTTTTGGCTCTTTCTCTGGCCCCGCTAACATTGTCCAAAATCCAACAAATTTTGGAGGCTGAAAAATAAGGATCTAAAAGCAAACCTGTTTTAGATTGAATTTTTTCTTGCAACCCTTGGACCTTTAACTGCTGACAAAAATCAGAGGTTCTTCTGCATTGCCATACTATAGCGGGACAAATGGGTTCCCCTGTGTACTTATCCCAAACAACTATGGTTTCTCGTTGATTAGTTATGCCAATTGCGGCTACTTGATCAGGGTTGATATTGTTTTGCTTAAAACAATCGGCGATCACTTGTTTTTGAGATACCCATATTTCCTGCGGATCATGTTCCACCCACCCGGCTTGAGGAAAATATTGTTTAAACTCCTTTTGAGCCAAGGATCTGATTTGGCCCTGTTTATCAAATAGAATAGCTCTTGAACTCGTAGTACCTTGATCAATGGATAAAATGAATTTTTCCACGACTACTCTCCTTTTTATCTTGCCACAGCCATAAGCGCACAATTTATACTAAATTAATGATACTTACTAATTATATTTACTTAATATTGTTATTTTTGGTTTTAAACTTAAAAAATAATTATTTTCGATTGTACTTAACCACTATTGGAGCGAGTCTTTCCACCGCGGATTTTTTATTTAATGCAAAAATATGAATTCCATCGACTCCTTCCTTAAGTAAATCTTCTACTTGATTAGCCGCATGTTCCAATCCAAATAATTCTTGATCTTGATCAGATTTTCCATGCAATCCCCGCATAACCTTAGCAGGAATAGTACAACCACACATCAATGAAAAACGAGTTATTTGAGAAAAATTGGATATAGGTAAAATACCCGCTAAAACAGGAATGTTAATTCCGTGTTGAATTAATAAATCACGAAATCTCCGGAAAAAAACATTTTGTAGAAAAAACTGAGTAACAATAAAATTGGCTCCAGCATCGATTTTTCGTTTTATATTATCCATGTCCATTTGTTTGGAGGTTGATTCGATATGACCCTCTGGATATCCGGCACAACCAATGCTTATTTCTTGCCCACCATCCATATTGCGAATTAACTGAATCAATTCGTTTCCGTAAATAATGGGGATATTGGGTTTATCTACGGTTTCATCTGGGGTTTTATCTACGGCTTCATCTACGGTTTTATCTGGGGATTGTTTTTCTTCGGGTATATCTCCTCTAATAGCCATTATATTATAAATATTTTTCTCTTTTACTTGATTAACCAGATCTTTTAGTTCCTCAGGGGAATGACCAATACTGGCTAAATGAGACATAACAGTAATACCCAGAGAATTCTGGATATAGTCCGCTATTTCAATGGTGTCTCTTCGAGCATGACCACCGGCGCCATAGGTTACCGAAATAAAATCTGGATCAAATCGTTTATAAAGATCTAGTTTCTTTTTCAAATTTCCCATTGCTTTGGGATTTTTAGGAGGAAAAATCTCAAATGATAGTAAAGGCTTATTTGAATTTATTAGATTGTGTATTTTAGTAATAGTCATAATCGGTCTTTTATATCAGACTTAATTATACAGTTAAAGTCTTGTTTTTATTTTCCGATAAAAGTACAAGTCCGAACAATCTATTTTGATTGGCTTAATGAAAGTGAAAATAAATATGAGTATGAATATAAATATGAAAAAGATATTGATACTTTTGACAGGCGGTACTTTTGGAATGCAAAAAGGTAAAAAGAATAACGTCCTTTCAGTTACTGGTTTAGGCAAAAAAATTCATCAATACGTACCTGAATTAAAAAGACTGGCCGATATTCAAATTATGACCATCTGTAATCTAGATAGTGCTAGTTTACAGATCTCCCATTGGAAAAAAATGGCTAAGGCAATTTATGACCATTTAGATGAATTTGATGGTTTTATTATCATACATGGAACTGATACTATGGCCTATACCGCTACAGCCTTATCATTTATGCTTTCTAATTTATCAAAACCGGTAATATTGACAGGTTCCATAACTCCACTCTTTAATATCCGTAATGACGCTCGCAATAATCTGATCAATGCCGTTGAAATGGCCACCTATTCTAGCATCCAAGAAGTGTGTATATTATTTGCAAATAAATTATTTCGAGGAAATAGAACCACTAAAATAAATATAACGGGTTTTAATGCTTATGATTCCCCCAACTTTTATCACTTAGCTAAAATTGGATTGTCGATAAAAATAAATAACGATTTATTGCTAAAAAGACAAAGCGTACCACAATTACTAACGAATTTAAGTGATAAAGTCTTTCCCCTTACGGTTATTCCGGGTTTACAATCTACGTATTTTGATACTTTGTTAGATTCTGATATTGAAGCTTTTGTTATTAGAGGATATGGATCAGGAAACTTACCGATTGTAGGAAAGAGTATATTACCTTTCATCAAGTCAGCAAATGAACTTGGTAAGCTTGTGCTGCTGACCAGTCAATGTCTAAAGGGTTTTGTTGATTTAAATTTATACGAGGGTAGTTCTCAAGCCATGCAGTCTGGTGCCTTAAGTTGTAAAGATATGACTTTTGAGACCTCAATTATAAAAGCTATGTTTTTATTGGGATATTTTAAAGGAGATATTAAGAAAACGAAATCTCATTATACGAAAAATCTTGCGGGAGAAATAAGTGAAATTTAATACTCTGTAACCATAAATATTTCTTGCATTTTCGGAAATTTTTATGCTATTTATCATTTATTGTATAAAGTTATATTTACTTAAATTGATCAAATGTAATCATCATTTGAGATTATTATTCGATAATTGTGTAACCAAAAACTGTTATAATTTAAGAAATGTAATTTTTATGACTATGATTAGAAAAAACCTCCGAAAATAAATGATTTCTAAAAAATATACATTAAATCAATAGGGGATGGGTATGACTAATCTAATTATGTCAAGACAATTATCTACTATAGTCATAATCATTATGATCATACCTATAATAGCTTTTGCAGATTCTCACTCAGCCGCCGCTGCGTCATCAGCACAAACTGTCGCAAGAAATGTCTGCCAGGATTTATCATTCGGAATTAGTGCCCACGACAATGATTTTATAAAAGATTTAGGTTTTGTATCTGGCATAAGGACCATGGCAGAACTTAAAACATTTATTTCCCGACATAAAGCAGAAGTTCTGATAAATATGCAAATACTTGAGAACCGCAGACTAGATTCATCTACACCAGACTCAGAAGAATACAGAGCAGAACTTGCTGAGTATAGAACTCAATATATAGAAACTCACCTAAGTATTTGGATAGCAATGGAGAATAAAAGACCCAAAAATCCCTATATTAGAGGAGGAAAGCCTACATTTAACGCTACCACTTTAGAGGGATTAGCCCAAGATTATTCATCACAAAAATATAAAGGAAGTACTTTACTAAGCCAAGCAATTAAAACTATTGGTAGCACTGAAGAACTAGTTAAAATGATTGAAAAAGGACTATTAGATAGTGATTTTGAAAACGCAAAATCAATTGTTACTGACTGGGTAGTAGTTTTTCGTGTGAGACATTTATTACAAATGTTCGAACAAACCCTAATAGCTGTCGAAGCTCCAATAGCTCCCCAAGCCACAGAACCAGCATCAACTCCATAAACTTTTTAAAAGTCTCAACTCAATTCGCATTATAATGTGAATACCTCTCCAAAGAAAAGAACGAAATATAGTAAATTTAACCTATTATTTTTTAGCTAAAGCATCCCTAACAATAGAAAGATCAACCACGGTAAGAACTGCTAGATAGCTATTTAAATCTCGTTGTAAATAGACTAATTGATCAGCTAAAGGCAAATATTCTAATTTACCCGCATTTAAGATATTTTTTACTTTCTTTGCCTTTTGTTGATTTAGCTTATCATCACCTTTAAAGGCCCAAACATACTCTCCTTCTTTTTGATATGAAACATTCCCAAATTCAGATATTAAATGGCTCAACAACTTATCCCAATCTGAACCAGAAACACTTCTACCAATTATCGCTGTCAACATACCTACTTTTTGTGAATTGGTTTCAACGGTAATATTATAATCACTAAAAAATTCACTGGGAACATTGGGCGAGATCTTATAGATGGCATTACCTTGATTAACATTAGTCGATAACACCTTAAAATTCTTACGTTTAAAAACAGAACCCATTTCTACCCCAAAAGGTTTTAATATTATAGCCTCACTGGGATAAGAAAAGAATAAAACCAGTAATATGTATGTAATTAAGGATGACTGCATTATTCCTCCTAATCTGGTTAAATTGTGCGACCACAAGTGTGGAAAAACACACTTGTGGTCGCACAATATCTACAATAAATAACATATTATCGTTACTTTTATAACTAAATTTCGTTATTTCTTTTTCCTTTCTCTCTTTTGCTTTTTCCTTTTCAAATTTTTCTTCCTTTTGCTTCAATTAAAGCGATTTTATCTTTACGTTTTAACTTTTTAATAGCAAATTCTCTTTTCGAGGCAGCTGATCTATCAACGACTCTTTCAGAATAAACCAGCTCAAATGGACGACGAGAATAGACATACTTAGAACCTTTGCCTACGGTATGTACATTTAATCGTTTCTCTAAATTAGAGGCAATTCCCGTATAAAGACTACCGTCGTTACATTTTAACATATAAACATAATAATATTTAATCATACCCATTACCATGTCCTTATCCTTATCTTTATCCTTATGATCTACTTCTCAGATCAACAGCACAATTTTAACCTATTTTTGCAAATCAAGGAATAATTTGATTAGCCTGATCGGTTAGCGAAAAAAAAGATTGCAAAACTCTGGGCAATCTGTATATATTACAATTCAAATACCACATAATGCTCCTTAGATGCAGGCACTGAGAAGCTAGTATATGCACGGATAAATCAGCTATAAGCTGGTAGCATTAACTATTTATTACCCAAGGAGGGGACACATGAATACACTTCGTCTTTTTAAATCAAAATTTATTACAACTTTTTTAATTCTTATTCTTTACCAACCATTCTTATCGGGGATTGTAAAGCCTCCCAAAGGTGGAGTTATTCGACTCCAATTGTCCACCTTTCCTCTATCAATGAATGTTCATACTAGAGGAGATGCTTATACGGCTATGCTCTCATATTTCGTACAAGAATCTTTGATAGATCGAAGAAATGAGGATTATGAAATCATACCCAAATTAGCCACCAAATGGACTGTCAGCGAAAATAAAAAAATATACACTTTTTATATAAACAAAAAGGCAGAATTTTTTGATGGTCAACCGGTAACGGCTCATGATGTAAAATTTAATTATGACACGATATATGATCCCAAATGTATTTTTTGTGAATCATATAGAAACTACATTGGCCCATTGGAATATGTAAAGGTAATTGACAAACACACCATTCAGATAAAAGTAAAGAACATTCACTTTAACAATTTATCTAAGCTAGGCGGTATGACCATCCTTCCTAAGCATATCTATGGAGCAAAAGGGAAAAACTTTGAGAAGGATTTTGATAAAACAATGGCAGGATCAGGTCCGTACATCTTTCATGCCACTAAGGACCGAAAAACCATCACCCTGACCAGGAACAAAAATTGGTGGGGAAATAAAGCTGGCGTACTTCCTTACTATAAGAGATATTTTAATTTCCAAAAATTGATCTTTAAATACATTAAAGATGACACCGTTGCTTTTGAAATGTTCAAGAAAAAACAACTGGACGCTATATATATTTCTTCGGACTTATACGCTAAATGGGATCATCCAAAAATATATCCCTGGAAAGACAAAAGATGTAAACGACTTGAAGCTCCGTTAAATTATCCCATATCTTGGAGAGGTATAACTCTCAACCTTCGCAGAGCTCCAACTAATGAGAAAAAATTTAGAAAGGCCCTTCAACATTTACTAAATCGCGATCTAATAGTTAAAAAAGTTTTTAAAAATAAAAAAAGATTACTTACAGGGCCGTTTGCTAAAGGATCTCCCTATTCAGCTAATCTGGAACCTATACCCTATAATCCTAAACAAGCTTCAGCACTATTAAAAGAGTTGGGCTATACCAAAATCGATCCTGATGGTGTTCTTTATAAAGAAACCAAAAAAGACGGAAAAATTATTAAACAACGAGCAGCTTTGAAGGTTATGCATGCCTGGGAAGGACATAACAAATGGCTCACTATTTTCAAAGAAGATGCTAAAAAAGTTGGCGTTGATATCGAGATAAGAATGATGGAATGGACATCAGCGATGAAACTGGTAGAAGAATTTAAATTTGAGGGTTTTGTAATGGGTTGGTTAGGTAGTATAATACCCGCACCTGAAGCTTATTTTTTGGGTGATAACGCTCATATTAAAGGAACTTCCAATTATTCAGGCATCAATCATCCAAAAATCAATAATCTTATTAAAAATGGACCAATGGTTTTTAATAATAAAAAACGATACAAATTATATCAAAAGTTAGAAACTTTAATCATGGATGAATTACCTTACGTTTTCACTTATACAGATAACTTACATAGAGTCGCGTATTGGTCCCATAAGGTTAATCCATCGTCTAAACCATTCGCTAAATATACCGGAGATGAATTAGGTAATCCTTTCTTTGCTCATTGGTATAAAGCTAGCAAATAAGGCACTCTAAAAACAAGTCAATTAACTTGTTTTTATTTTCATTGTCATATTTGTTGTGTAATTATTTTGATTCTTGTTCTCGTGTTTCCTATGATTCAAGAGCGCATTTCAATTGACGAAATCTATCTTGAGAAACCTCAGAATCAGGAGCTTTACAAGTAGCTACCCATCTAATAGCAGTATAATTATCTGTAATGTAAAAAAACATTTACAATATCGTATAAATTTTGCTAATTTATATCGCTAACTCGAAAAAGGTATTAGCAACAAAATTAATTAAATAATTCTAAGGAGTTAAACATGAATGATAACGATAGGCCCATTGAGTTACCTGAATCTTATTTACCTCCAGCAGAATTTACCGGATCACGTGCCGTTGATTATGATGGTATCTACAATCGCTCTGTCGAAGATCGCGAAGGATTTTGGGCCGAAGAAGCGAGTAATTTATCTTGGCGAAAAAAGTGGGACCAAGTTATAGATGATTCCAATAAACCTTTCTATAAATGGTTTACCGGAGCCAAAACCAATATAATAGATAATGCTATTGATCGTCATTTAAAAACGGAAAAACGAAATAAACTAGCCATTATTTGGGAGGGTGAACCGGGTGATTACCAAACACTTTCTTATCACGCCTTAAATAGAGAAGTTAGTAAATGTGCAAATGTACTAAAATCCATGGGCGTTAAAAAAGGTGACATTGTTACTATTTACATGCCTCAAATACCAGAACTACCGATTTCAATGCTAGCTTGTGCCAAAATCGGAGCTGCCCACAGTGTGGTTTACGGTGGTTTTAGTATTGAAGCTTTGGCCGGTAGAATTGAAGATGCCAAAAGCCGTATATTAATCACAGCCGATGGAGGATTTCGTAGAGGAAAAGCGGTAGATTTAAAGAGTATTGCTAATGAAGCCATGAAACGTTCACCTATGATAGAAGTTTGTATAACTGTAAAGCGTACTGGTGAATCTTGTTATATGGAAAGCGATCGGGATTTTTGGTGGCACGATCTGATGAGCATGCCCATAGCTTGTCCCGTATGCGAAACTGCTGAAATGGATTCCGAAGATATGCTGTTTATTTTATATACCTCCGGTACAACCGGCAAACCCAAAGGTCTGGTACATACCCATGGAGGATATTCAGTATACACCTCCACCACTCATAAATACGTTTTTGATATTCAACCTCAAGATAGATGGTGGTGCGCTGCTGATCCCGGTTGGATAACCGGACATAGTTATATTGTGTACGGCCCACTAATTAACGGTACAACTATCGTAATGTATGAAGGTGCCCCGAATTATCCTTATCCTAATCGCTGGTGGCAGATTATTGAAAAATATGGAGTGAATATTCTTTACACTTCTCCAACCGCCATTCGAGGACTAATGAGGTTTGGAGACTTGTGGGTTAAAAAGCACGATCTAAGTAGTTTAAGGCTTTTAGGTTCTGTGGGTGAGCCCATAAATCCCGAAGCATGGCGCTGGTATCATCGTGTTGTTGGACAAGGGAAATGTCCTATAATGGATACTTGGTGGCAAACCGAGACTGGTGGTTTTATGATTACACCACTACCCAATACTCCCTTAAAACCAGGATCAGCAACTAAACCTTTTTTTGGAAATGTAATGGCTATCGTTGATGATGAAGGAAAAAATGTTCCCGTAGGTGAAGAAGGAAATCTGGTTATTCAAAATCCATGGCCCGGTATGGCACGTACAATTCACGGTGATCCCGACCGCTATATAAATGCATATTGGGAGAAATTTAAAAAACAAGGTTGGTATAAAGCAGGCGACTCAGCTCGAATGGACAAAGATGGCTATTTCTGGATTATAGGACGAATCGATGATGTACTTAAGGTTAGCGGTTACCGTTTAGGTACAGCAGAGATCGAAAGTGCTTTAGTAAGTCACCCCTATGTTTCAGAGGCAGCCGCAATTGGTTTACCTCACGAACTTAAAGGTAATGCCATACATACCCATGTTATCCTAAAACAAAATATCGAACATAATAGTAAACTAGCTAATGAACTCAAAGATCATGTTGTAAATGAAATGGGACCGATTGCAAAACCCGAAACAATTAACTTTGTTGATAGTTTACCGAAAACTAGAAGTGGTAAAATTATGCGCCGAGTTTTAAAAGCTAGAGCTTTAGGCCAAAGTGAAGGAGATTTAACTACTCTCGAAGAATAACTATAATAATGCATACTAATCATTGAGAATACTCAAGACGCACTTTACGATTATTAATCATCAGATCTTTTCTTTGTAAGATTTTGTCAGCATGTTGTAATGGAACTTCCAAAAAACTAAACCGATCTTTCATGTAAACATTTCGAATTTGATTACGTCTAAGTCCTGTTTGCCTTGCCAAATCATTTAAAAGAAAATTTAAGTTAAGACCATCACCTTTCCCCATATTAAGAAAGAGACGCTTATTACCAACATCTGATTCATGAGTTCTTCTTCTATTACTATTATTTCTATTGTTTCTATTATTTTTATTATTTAAATTTTTTCTGTTAAAATTATTTTCTTTAAATCTTGGTTCTCTTGATTTGGGAGCTTCGTCAATAACACTCATATCATCATAACGGCGCAACTTCTGTTTAAATTTCCAAGTAAACATGATTTTTAGTAGTTCATGTTTGGAAAAATTTTCTAAATTCTCATTAAAGATTTTAAAAGTTTCGTCCAATTTAAAATCATCACCTTTTTCAACAATAGCTCCAATTACCGGAGAAAGATTTTTTACTTCACTGCAAACCAACGATGACTTTAAATCCTTAACTGACGGTAAACGACAATGATCAATTTTCTTCCTGATAAAATTTTCGATCCTTCTAATGCGATAAAGACTTTTGGGATCTAGTATAGAAATGGCCACTCCTTTCATACCAGCTCGCCCGGTTCTACCTATCCGATGAACATATGATTCTAAATCCTGAGGAAGTCCATAATTAATTACATGGGTCAGGTTATTCACATCAATTCCTCTGGCAGCCACGTCAGTACATATCATAAGGCCGGTTTTACTCTTTTTAAATCTAGCCATCGATACATTTCTTTGAGCCTGTCCCATTTCTCCATGTAAAGTTTCGATATTATAACCACGAGAAAGCAAAGCATCAGCTAAATCTCTAGTTTCTAATCGAGTTCGACAAAACACGATTCCATACATACTAGGCTCAGAATCCAGAATACGACAGAGAGCTTCTCTATGATATTTTTCTTTTACAACGTAATAACGTTGCTCAATATCCTCATTACTAAGAGTTTTCTTTTTAATATTGATGATCTCAGGATTTCTAAATTCTTTTTTAATGAGATTCAAAATAGGTGGAGGCATAGTAGCTGCATACATCCACATCTTTTTATTATTTTCAAATGAGGATAATATTTTTTGTACATCCTCTAAAAATCCCATATTGAGCATCTCATCCGCTTCATCTAAAACTACAAATTCCGCACGATTAAATCGCAAGATTCCTTGCTCCATTAAATCAATAACTCGACCAGGAGTTCCAACGATTATTTGAGGTTTATCTTTTTTAAGGCCTCTTATTTGCTGAATATATGACGACCCACCAAAGATGGCTAAGGATGTAAGATTTGAATATTTGCCCAATTTACTGATTTCTTCTCGTATTTGATAGGTCAATTCACGGGTAGGCGTAAGTATAAGAGCCTGAATATGTTTAGATGAAGGATCCAGCTTCTGTAAGAGAGGAAGTACAAAGGCAGCAGTCTTACCGGTTCCAGTTTGAGCCTGACCGACAAAATCTACATCTCCATTAAGTAGAATAGGTATGGCTGCTGACTGAATATCTGTAGGATCTGTAAATCCTTGCTCTTTAACAGCTTTAAGTAAATTTGTATTTAAATTGAAATCATCAAAACCCATGTTGTCTCCGGGAAAAATATAACGATTGAATGGCAGGGTATAAAATACTTAATAAAGCCTTAGCTAAATTCCTAGCATCAACTATTAGCCGTGTATATCACATCCAATCAGAAATTAAAATACATATTTCGCTATATTTTCAAATAATTACAAATATTGATAAATTTACTGTATATTTTGTTGATTTTATAGAATAAATACCGTAGTCATGTTCTTATCATTAAAATTCCAACTTAAGGAGATATTATGAAACGTATATTATTGTTTACATTAATATTTTTCACAATTACCCTCAGTTTTGGCCTTTTCTCATATGCCCTGACTAATCCGGGAAGAAATTCTGATAATTTGACTCCCACGGTATCCGTTACACCCAAAATATTGGTAATTTCAGATATAAATGGTAATTATGGTGAAACAGTATACTCTGATAGAGTGCTGGATGCCATAGAAAGAATAGTTACACTCAAACCTGATCTATTAATTATTACTGGAGATTTAATTGCCGGACAAAGAAGAGAATTAAACTACCACGCAATGTGGGATTCTTTTTTTAGTGCCGTTTACAATCCTATAAGACGAGTAGGCATTCCTATCGCCATAACACCTGGAAATCATGATGCTTCTCCCAGAAATCGTTATAGTAATGAGCGAGCTGTTTTTATTGAAAAGTGGCAGCAAAATAAATTGGCCCTTAATTTCTTAGATGAAAGCAATTACCCCTTATATTACTCTTTTAGCTTAGGTAATATACTATTTATATCTTTAGATGCCGCTGATGATGGCCCCATATCAACCACACAAAGAAGGTGGGTTGAAATTCAACTAAGATTGTACAGTACCTATAAATACAAAATTGTGTTTGGGCATTACCCACTATATTCCTTTACCCGCGACAGACGAAGGGATATTTTAAATGATGGTGATCTAATGGAAATACTAAAGCAAAATCAGGTCGATATTTTCTTAAGTGGCCATCATCACGCCTATTATCCAGGAATGGTCGATGGTATTCATATGGTAAGTCAATCCAATATCGGGCCAAATCGTAGAAGATTATTAGGAGCTGATAGACGGTTTAGACGGGCCATCACCTCCATAGATTTCTCATCCACTGGTACTGGATTTACTATCCGAGCTTTTCAAGGAAGATCTTTCTCTAATGATTTTGATCAACAAAGATTGCCATCTACCTTGAGATACAGAAGTAGTGATAGGACCATAGATAGTACTATACATCGCAATGATACTTATCGTCCTTAATAATTCAACAGCCAGATTTACTAATAGTTTTTCTCATATAATATCATTGCTTTAACCTCAACTAATTTCTGATTATAAAATATAATTTTTACATTTCGAAATATTGTGATATAAAAACCTATGTTCAAAAACATTTTGATTTGAACCTAAGCCCTTGCCAGGATAGAACATGAGGACTTCTTTAACTAATAAATTTTTTGTTTATTCTTCATTACTTGCTTTAAACATCTTTTTGGTTATTCCCCTTGTTTCTACCAATAATATAAAAGCAGCAACAAATAAACCCAATCCTAACCTTTCCGGTTGTGTGACTCTTCAAAATCAAAACGCTAATAATCCCTTTCTAGACCAAAAATATGGCGACTTAGGATCAATTAGCGTTGGATATCGCGGGTTTTTTGGGCGAGAGATACCTCTAAGTGTAGATTCCAATATAGCAGCTACTCAAAGAGGTATAATGTGGTGGTTCATTAGTATTTTTCCCGTTAAATCTGTTGCAGAAGCTATCGCTCACGACGCAGCAATTACCAACCCATTGCATAAAGGCGTCTATATCCTTACAGACATAGATTTCGACCTAAACCAAGCTCCCAGAAACAGTCCTTATGAATTATTTAAATCCCAATGGGGAGATAAAAAAGTCGCCAGAGAAAAAATGTTTTGGATCTTTGAAGGAGAAATGATTCCCATGGTTAAAAGGCAGGTTTTATATTTTGATCGTCCTGAGATTGAAATAAAAGATGCTCCCCAAAAACATCCTGAATTTGGCACCCATTTTAGTTTGGAAGGCTGGACCTATCCCATTGTTAGGGGTATTATCCGACAAAGTGACACTCTAACTGTAGAGGAATTAACCATCAGAGGTTTCCCCACAAAATGGGGACGTAACAATGAATATTCTAAACTGGCCCAAAGAGCTAGAAGTTTATATAAAAAGGGATATAGATGGCATGTAAATCAAACCAACGTTGATAATTTCAAATTGGCCCTTGAAATGGCCTCTAACCAAGTTCGCAAAGGACAATCGGTTGAAGACTCCAGATACTCAGAAGAATTTAAAGAAGTCTTCATTGGCAGCTTTAAAAGAGGATATGCATTTAGTGTTGAATTACGAAATCCTGAAAACAACTTTGTAGCGGTTAACATTGTTCTACGTTCAGGAAATTTTTTAAGCCCCGACACTGTTGCCTACAATAAAGATGTTAATCTTGCTAAAGTAGCATCATACGCGTTAATGAAAATGGCTTTCGATAGAGGTATTCCTTTCATCGACACCCAAAGGGTGAGTGGTTTTTCTGAGGTAATGGGCGCTCATTATGTGCCAACTGTAGTATTTGAAAGAGATGTTGGTATTATAAGCCAAATGCCCCCATTAGTTTTACCTAAAACGTGGGAACCAATTATTAACCCAACTTTAACTCTACCAGGATCAACTCAACAACCTAGCTCAAAGCAAAATTAATCAAGATAATCGCATTAATTTTTCAATTTTTAAAGATAAGCCTCATTCTTCCTAAGAATTTGCCGACAAGTTTATAAAACGAAAGACGCAAATGAAACTCATATATCGGGTAAGATGTTATACGCAGTGCGAAACCCCCACTATTATGGCGCATATTTTGACGCCGGTCTAGGGCAGGTCCATTTCATTATTGCGTATGTTATATTGTATATAAAAGAAGAGGTTTTATAATTGAAATATACACACTACATCCTGCTTATTTTGATATCTTTAATTATTACTTTAAGTAATTGCAAAGACCCAAAGATAAAACGAGATCCTCGCAAAGATAGCAAAAAGCAAGTTGCTGAAGGCCAGATGAATCAACCAGAAGAATCATCTGATCAAACACCAGAAGATCCTAACACCTATGGTTATGGTAAGAGTGCTGATCAATTAACTAAACTATATCCCAACTTTATAGTACGTGAGATGTATCCTATGACTCTCCAATTAATTGATACCAACCAAATAGAATCAATATATGTAACTCAAATGCCCGAAGGAGCAATTTTTAATTCGAAAAATGGAACCATTGAATGGATACCCCAAAAAGGACAAGCTGGTAATCATAATATTTATTACAACATCAAAAGCAAAGAAACCGACTCCCAAGCATCCCTAGTATCCGGAAATAGATCCTTAAGAATTCAAGTATTAAAACCATCCGACGATTCGTATTATCATTTTAATGGCCCACCTGATGTATATAAAGATAGTGAAATCGGTTACATTTTTATCCATGGCAAAACGATTAATAATATGTGCAATCAACCAGAGAATATATCAAGCAATGTACAAAACTACTGGAAAAATAGCACATCAATAATTGCCCCCAATAATGAAAATCGTACCCTGATATGCTACGATGCCACCAACCATGTCCCTGTATCGGCAAAATCAGTAGCGGAGCAAATAATCAACGCATCATGCGGATCCTATAATCGATGCGTTGTCATAACACACAGTATGGGTGGTTTGATGATCGAATTTATTCTCACTCACGCCAGAGAAGCAGTTGACTCTGATCCAGAACCAGAACATTATGCTGACAATCAATTATTCAAAAAAGTCAAAGAACGTTTACTTTTTGTAATTAGCATTGCTTCAGCCGCAGGAGGATCAAAAGTTGCCGATTTATTGGTTCATCCCGGAGATCATAGTGTGGCTCAAGAAGTTATAGGTAGATATTCTGAAATATTCGTAGTGGATGGACAAAACCACGGATCAACATATAGCTTAGCGATCCAAAGAGCAACAGGAGTATTATCCCCACTTAATGCAGATCCGGAAATACCTTTTTTTATGGTGCCGGGTTATTCTCGTAAAGTACAAGAAGATATCGAAGAAAATCTTGAAACCGTTTGGGATACTCTTACAGGAAATGATGAAGATTATATGGATAAATTCGATGGTAACGAAGAATATATGTACCTCGATTTCTTTACCAACTTCCGATCACGCAGTGATGGAGTAGTTGCTTTCAGAAGTGCCTGTGGACTTAAAAGCGCTGATGCTCACCATGGTCCAGGACATGATAATAGGCTGGAAGAACACTTAAATTACTGTGATCAAACCCCTAAAAAGGCCAATCACTTTGTATGGTTCCTATCCCACTTTAATCATCAAAATATCATCTCCTTAGTTAGCTGTAATAACTTTGCTCATCCATGCCAACACTTGTTCCCCGATCAAGCACGCATGTCTGGGTATATTGAAGGAGAATCAGATTATAATGAATTAAATACACCAGAACTAATTCGTAAGCTACTAACCAAATCCGCAGAGGAATATGACTCCTCTCGATCTGGCGCTACTGGAACCGGATGGCGCTAAGTGAATTTCGCCATCAATTGAAGAATTGACAGAAACATCAAATTCTTATAACAAATATCTAAATCAACTACACCGCCCTAAAGGACGGGTTTCCTGGAGATATTATTATGAAAAAACGAATCTATATAGATGTGGATGATGTATTATGTCAAACAGCTAAAACTCTACTGAGTGTCCTAAAACGCGAATTTAATAAAGTTGTTGAATACAATGATATTCACGCTTTTGACTTACAAAAATCCTTTCATCTTAGCCAAAAGGATTTGGATCATTTTATGAAGGTTTTACATAAATCCGATGAACTTATGAAAATGGAAATTATGCCTCATTGTCTTGAAATTATTAATAACTGGATCAAGCAAGATTATCAAATATCGATTGTAACTGGTCGACCGGTAGATACCATTGAGATAACCAAAAAATGGCTCAAAAGAAATAAGTTCCAATATTCTGACCTTATCTTTGTAAACAAATATTCAAAATCCCCACCCACCTTAAATCATCCCAACTTCATTAGTCTTGATAAATTATCTGAACAACAATTTACTTTTGCCATCGAAGACTCACCTGACATGGCCAATTACCTTGCCAAAAATATGAATTTAAAAGTCGCTCTCATGGATCGTCCCTGGAACCAAAATCAAATTGATAAAAAACTCGAGATCGATGGAATGGTTGTAAGATGTAAAGATTGGAAGGACCTTCAAACTAAATTTTCTTTTTAACTTAAAATTCTTACATCACCTAACAAAGAATGTAGTTTTTTGGATCTTTATATTTCTACAGCACATTAAATTATTATACTGATTCAGAATAATAGTATAGAAGTTATAATAGAATAGATCAATGCTACAATAAATTGATTGAATTATTAAATCATAAAGTCTGGCGAAATCTATATAAACTCGAAGTCACTCATGTTACTAGACATTATCTTCCAGAAATTGACTCAAAGTAGAAAAGAGAGCTAGTATTTCCTCATTGCATGGTTGTTCATTTATCATCCGATAGAGAATAGCATAGGCCCGATGGTATTCTTTTAGGGCTATCAAGGTGCGAACACGTATTATTTGTAAGTCTGTAGATAAAGACTTTTGATCCTTGGAATAAAATTTTAGTATCTCAATGATATCATCATAACAATTTGCTCTATAAAGTATAGAGGCGGCATTCAATATAACTTTACTTTTTACTTCAATATTATAATTGATGATTTGTTTTAACAAGGGCATCCATCTAAATTTGTCTCTTCTATCGACTTCTCTTTGAAACATCAACAACTGTACATTTATATTAAATGGATTTATAGCATGAGCATTACTTAAATGAAATTGACACCTACCTTGATAACCTAATTCACGGTAAATTTGGGCCAATCCAATATTTGCCTCCAAATCCCTTTCATTTCTTAAAAACCGAGCAAAGAAGTGGTATATTGAATCTTTCTTAGTTTTTTGACGAAGAAGTTTTTGAGGTGGTATTTGATGTTTATTTTGTCTTTTGGCAATTAATTGAGCTTCCACTTATTCTATCCCTCCACCCAATGATTTTAATCTAAAATACTAAAATAGTTCGACCATGATTGTTGAAAAAAATGATTTTGGCCGTATTTATATTTATTTAGATATGGTACCGTACTTCTATTCTTTTTTTCAAGTACTGTTTATTGGAAGATCAATTTACAAAAGTCAAAGTAAACTTGGTTCCTTTTCCATGTTGACTTTCAACTACAATCGATCCTTTATGTTCTTCTATAATATTTTTGGTAATAGATAGTCCCAATCCTGTTCCCTTACCCGTCTCTTTAGTAGTAAAAAAAGGATCAAAGATATTATCCGTAGTATCTTTCGTCATACCAATAGCGTTGTCTTCATATATAACCCTAAGTGTATGCTCTTCTTCTAAAGTTAAGATACTAATATACTTCTCTCTATCATCACTGACTTCTTCAAAAGCATCTCTACTATTAACTAGTAAATTTTGAAAAACGCTTTCCAGTTGGGTCATATCCCCATACACTTTACATACGGGATCAGGGGATGTGATTCTTAAAGAAATATTTCTCAATTTAAGTTGAGATCTTAAAAACTCAAGAGCATTATTTATAGGTTCATTAACAGCAAATTGTTGCCAATCCTTACTTTTACTTGCTCTGGAATAAGTTCTTAAATGATCAATGATAGCTTTCATACGTCGTGCTGAAAAGTGAATTTTTTCGGCTTTTTCCTCTACCTTGTCAGGATCATTTTTTACATTCTTTAATAACTGAGAATGTCCCATAACTGCAGTTAAAGGATTATTTAACTCATGGGCTATACCTGCAGAAAGAATACCAATAGAAGCTAATTTAGCTGATTGAATAAGCTGCATTTGTATATTTTCTTTTTCTTTTTCAATATTCTTTCGCTCAATAATACCGGCAAGGGTATCAGCTATAGCTTGGAGGAATTCTTCTTCCTCATTATCTCGTTCATGGGTTATTTTTAAAAATAGATTAAGAAGGCCTACTACTTTGTTCTTATTGATAATCGGTACACAATAATGTCCGTGCAGTTCGTTATGATTGTGCTTCTTGTAATGATCATCCTGACAGTTGGCAAAAACTATTTTCTTACTTTGAGCGGCCTCTCCACAAACGCATTGTCCAAAAGAAATCTTCTTACATTCCTTATGGAAGAATTCCGATAACCTACAATGAGCCTTAGGAACCAGCTCATCAGGTTTATCTTCAACTATAAAAATACTGCCTTGAACATTAAAAGGCATGATTGATGAATCGCTCATAATAACCTTCAAACATTGCTCTAATAATTGATCAAAAGACAAATTTTGTTGAGATTGTTGAGAAGTTTGAAGTAGTAAATAAAGTATTTTCTGTAATTCAAAGGTTTTGTTTTTTTCACCTTCTGCCTTCTTAAATTTTCTTTGAAGTAAACAATACTTCTCGGCCCGATGGACGATTTTTAAAATATCTTTTTCTAAGAAAGGTTTATCAAGATAATCAAACGCTCCTTCTCTTACCGCTGAAATAATAGTTGATTTCTCTCCATGTCCAGTAACCAATATAACTGCAATACTAGGATATTTAGTCTTTATCAGTGATAATAAGGCTAAACCATCTTTTCCTGGCATTTTAATATCAGTAATTACAATATCAGGAATCGAAGCTTTTATGTTGTCCAATGCTTGAGATGTCGAATCAGCTAAAGTAACCAAATACTGATCCTCTAACATCTCTAATAATAGTCTTCTAGCGCTTTTTTCATCATCGACTATTAATATTGAAATTGAAATTGAAATTGATTTTTCTTTGCTCATATCAAATATTTTCTCTGCTCATATCGAAAAATCTTTTTTTACATCAGTTTTATTAACATTACCAGCATAAGTTGCGGGTATTTTATTTGACTCTATAAATACTGGCAATTTTATTTTGAATGTCGTTCCTTTACCGATAGTTGACACACACCCAACTTGACCTTGATGTTCCTTTATGATCCCATACGAAATAGAAAGCCCTAATCCAGTACCTTGTCCCACTTCTTTGGTGGTATAAAATGGATCAAAAATATGTTTCAGATCCGTTTCTTTAATACCGGTGCCATTATCAGAAAACTTAAGAACTACGAATTTATTTTCAATCGCGGAATCCAATTGAATTAAACCTTCTCTATCATCTGAAACAACAGAAATTGCATCAAAACTATTGGATATAAAATTAATAAAAACTTGTTCTAGACGATTGGTATCACCTTTAATTTTAAGTTCTTCCTCACAAAGGTTCATTTTTATTTTAATATTTCGATGTCTTAATTTTTCCTTGAATAATATAATAGATTTCTTAACAACTTTATTTATACGTATTGGCTTCAATTGCTTTTTATCTTTTCTTGAAAACTTTTGAAAATGCTCGATGATATTTTTCATTCGCTCACAATTATCATCTATCTCATCAATATAATATTGGACCTGATCTAGCGAAACTTTGTCATTTTTCTTAAATTTAGTCTTAATCCTTTCATTAAAGCCCCTGATAAAATGCAGAGGATTATTCAATTCATGAGCCAGACCAGCATTCATTACTCCTAATGAGGCCAATTTGGCACTTTGAACCAATTGCTCTTGTGTATTTCTTAAATTATTATGAGCCTCTTCTAACTCAACCGCTCGATTTTGTAGTTTCTTAGTTCTCTCTTGTACTTGTTGTTCCAAATTATTGTATAGGGAAGCGTTTTCAATTGAAATCGCCACCTGAGCTGAAAGAGTTTTTAAAAGTTCCATCCTTGCTGGTGTAAATGACCCCACAACAGTGCTATTTTCCAGATAGAGAATACAGATTAACCTGCCATTATTAAGTATAGGCATACATAAAATTGATTTTGCCTGAGTTTCCTTAATATAAGGTTCATTAGTAAATCTCCCCTGGGACGATGCATTAACAAGGACAATCTCTTCTTTGGTTCTTAATACATATTCGATCATACTGCTCGGAAGCATCTTACCGGTTTCAACTGGAATTGACTGTAATACTTTAACATCCTTCGAATCAACTCTGCCTTCAGCTTCTATTACTAGTTGATCCTGTTTTTTCAAGATCAATAAACCCTTTTGAGCGCCGGCACTTTGTATCACAATAGTCATTAAAGTTTCTAATAACTTAGGTAACTGGATTTCGCTTGAGATGGCACGCGACGCTTTGACTACAGATAACACATCAAGCGTTTCTGAGTAACTTGTACTAGAGGCACTACTAAAAATCATCGCAGTTTTTTTAGAAACCCCTGGAACATCCGGCCTATCAGAATTTATAGAAGTTATGTTAGGTATGTCAGAAACAACTGAAGTTTCATCAGAATTTATTGAAGTAATATTAGAAGCGATTGAAGTTTTTTGAGAAGTCATGACAGTAGTATCTGATATTGTTGTTGCCACTGCGTTCATAAAAAACTGTGGAAATTTATCTTCTAAATGACGTACTTTTCCTACTGCGCCCCATTTATTATAGCAATACCTAGCCTCATTAAAATAGGCTTTGGCCATTGTATGTTTATTTAATTTAAGACAATATTGGGCGAAAAGCTCATTCGCGATACCAGCGTCCTGAATATAGTCATATTTTCTAGCTAGTATGATACTTTGTTCAAAAAGTTCCATTGCCTTATATTTTTTACTTTCAACAAAAGCTAACTGGGCTTCAACTAATAAGTATTTATGTAGAAAGTTATCTTCACAATTTTGAGCCCAAGTCTTCAATTTCTTTTGATTTCTCTTAATGCTCCTTCGATACTCTCGCTGTTTTATGGAACTAGACTTCCACGCCAGTTCTAGTAAAACAAGCGAATAATAAAAATAATGCTCAGTAATGTAGGTTTGCCCCATTGATACTGAAGTTATAATTTCCCCAGATTTAGAAAGCATCTTTAAAGCATCAGCAAAATGCCTATATAAATACAAACATTGGGCTTTTTTGATGTAGTACCAGTTCAAAGGACATTTATCACTATACCCACGCAATTCGTTAAAAAATTTACTCTCATCAAAACCTTTATGACTAAAAGTATTGCTACTATAACTTTTCCCTTTTAAGTTTATGATACTCTTTTGGGTTATTACCTGAAAATCAGCATTGTCAGAACTCTTTACTTTTTTTGCCCATTCAACATAAGATTGGTTAGCATCAAAAAGTTCATCAAGCTGATATCCACTAAGGCTCATACTAAAATTCATAGAGGCATTACAATAACCGGCATAATTAATATCACCTGAAGTGGATAAATATTTAAAACCAGATGCCAGATACTGAATATTCTTACGAGTATGGTATAACCAATTATTATTAAAACAACCCATCATAAAATGACATAAACCAATACTATGAACATCTTCCATCCTTTTACTTAAAGTCAAAGACATTTTGGTAAACTTATATCCCAGTTGATAAAAACCTAAACCTGACCCTAGTAACAAGCCAAAAAAACTATAACCAACCGGACTTAAGACTGAATTTCCATTGATGATCGATGTATGAACCATCCTTAATATCATCATAATAAAAACATTTTGATTCACAAAATAGGAAGGCGGAGCTAAAACATACAAAATATCCATACAAATCAAAAGTTCCCGCTTTTTTAGCTCTGGTAAGTTTAAAAGGCTATTAATGTTTTTTCTACGAAAACCAATTAATATTTTTGCAAGCTCTTTAATAATATGAAATATATTGGGCCTATGGGGTATATTTATTTTGAACACTCGTAAGGCTCTTATCCCCATATCTACAGCCTCATGATTTCTATTGGAGGTCGTGTAAAACATCATACTAATTTTATAGACTCTGGCCTTATCAATATCAGTTTTGGCTCTACTAAATAAAATTTTCAACATATTCTCAGTTATAGTGGGATCACCACATAAATAAGCACACTCAGCTAATTCACAATGAAGATCAAAATTTAAATGATAATCATTGTTCCAACTGTCTTTATTTAGTAATTTTATTCCTATCTTAAAAAGATCGGCAGCCGTTTTATACTCTGCTGATTCTTTGGCTTTTTTGCCAGCCAATAGATTCAACTTGGCAACACTCTTTTTTTCTCTTTGGTCAGTCAATAATTCATTAGCAAAATTATAGTGGTTCACCACTTCAAATATAGTTTCTTTTACCTGTCTCAGTTCCTGCCCCGGTATTTGCACCTGTTTTTCACCTGATACTTCTAATATTTTAAAAAGCAATCGACCTATTTTTAGATGGGTTAGCTTCTTTTCCTGCTCAAAAAGTAGTGAATAAGCTGCTTGTTGTATCCTATCATGAAGAAATTTATAATTAATGCTGTAATCTTTATCTGAAATATGCTCAAACTTTTCTTCATAAGCATATTGATCTCTAAAGGAGTCTGTAAGAGGCACCAACATTCCTATTCTTAGAATCTCCCATATAATCTTAGACAATTCACCAGAGCATTTACCTATAGTAGCGGATAGAATAGCTAAATCAAATTTATTACCCAGACAGGCGGCATGTTTTAAAACGCTCTGCTCATCAACAGAAAGCCGACGAATCTTCTTAACCATCAAATCAACAACATTCTCAGTTATACCTAAGTTTAATATTTGATCTAAATCCCAGCGCCAAGAGCGCTCATTTAAATCAAAATGAAATATTTCATTTTCATAAATAGTATATAAAAACTGGATCACAAAAAATGGATTCCCTTGGGTCTTTTGATAGATTAAGTCCGACAATGATCTAGATTTTTCGTTATTCGTTTTAAGAGTATCTGCGACCAAATTGTTTAAATGTTCGGTATTAAGGGGGTTAATATTTAATTCTTTAAATCGGGACTTTTTTTCACGTAGTATTTTTATAGTGTTAGTCAAAGGATGGGTCGCGTTTACTTCATTGTCACGATATGCTCCTATTATAAGTAAATGCTTGAATGATGGGTCATTGGCAAATAGTTCCAATATATTTAAAGAACCAAAATCTGCCCATTGTAAATCGTCTAAAAAGAGCACCAGTGGACTATCCTTCTTGGCAAGCGCTCTTACAAAATTAGTAAAAACTAAAGCAAAGCGGTTTTGTGATTCATCAGGAGGAAGAGATGGGACCTCTGATTGTTTACCAATTAACAATTCTAACTGAGGTATAATATTGATAATTATTTGTCCATTGTTATCAAGAGCTGTTAACAATTCTTCTTTCCATTTAGCTATCTTCATATTATTTTCGGTCAATATCTGTCGAACTAGCTCTGAAAACGCTTCTATAAATGAAGAATAAGGAATATCATGTTTGAATTGCTCAAATTTGCCACTAATAAAATGTCCTCTTCTTTTGGCAACATGCTTATGTATTTCATTAACTAATGAAGTTTTTCCTATACCGGAATATCCAGATATCCAAAAAAACTCCAACGATCCTTCTTCTGACACAGAATCAAAGGATTTTACCAGAGTTGATAATTCCTTCTCGCGTCCATATAGCTTTTGAGATATCTGAAACTTTGTAATGACATCATTTTTCCCAATAATGAAAGATTCATTAACACTATTACGTTTATGTTCCTTCCTATTCAACCACTCCTCAATATCACTTAAAAACCCAAAAGCGCTTTGGTACCTACTTTCAGCATCTTTGGCAATTAGTTTCATAACCATATCAGATATATTTTTAGGTATTTCCGGATTCACTTTATTTGGTGGTTCCGGAATAATGGCAATATGACCGTGAATTAGTTCCATCGGGTCATTAGATGTAAAAGGAACAGTACCTGTTAATAGCTCATAAATTGTTATTCCCAGAGAATATAAATCAGTACGATAATCAATACCCCGATTCATGCGCCCCGTTTGTTCAGGTGATATATATTTGAGGGTCCCTTCTAATAATTCGGGATTCTTTAGATCTTGTTTTTCCCACTGGAGCCTAGTAGATATACTGTAATCCTGAAGTCTAACTTCCTGTGTATTGAAGTTCATTATTACGTTGGTAGGATTTATATCTTTATGAATAACCTTTTTTTCGTGGACTGCATATAGAGTTTTGGCTAATAACTTAATAATTTTTAGAGATTTTAAAAAATTAAATGACCCCGCAGCTATATAACGACTTAAGGTTTCCCCTCCAAAGTCTTCTAATATTAAAGCTAATCCATACCCGTATTTTTCTACCCCTAGACATTTAGAAACACCCGACATATTTAGATAATTAATAATATTGGCTTCATGTTTGATTCGACCTATTTCATTTATTAGAGGGAAATCTTTCTCTAAAAACTTTATAATAACCGGTTGACCATCCTTTAGACGCAAACCTCTATAGACAACGGTATTTAAGCCTTTCCCGACCTGGTTATTTACTCGATAACCGGGGAAATTTATCATAAACCTAACTCCATATTTAACCTAAGAAATATAATAATCAACCCAGTTTAGATTCTATATAATTATTTTATGACATGCAATAACAATAAGACAATAGGGGTGTTCTTTTAAGATGTTGCGACATCTTGAGGTCGATTGTGCGCTGGAAAGTTGGTAAAATATACTATAAGCTATCAACGCCCAATACAACTATCTGGAACTTATATAAATTTTAATTTTTGCTTGCAAATCTATCAATCAATACATATAGTATTAAACTCTAATTTCTTTCTTTTTTACGACGATTTTAGGAGCACAT
>CAZJDM010000040.1:0-30009 GCA_964544765.1 uncultured bacterium | reverse complement strand
TCAGTATTATTGGAAACCGGTACTTTGGACCAGGGCTTATTGTCTTTTAAGCACTGGTGGAGTTTCTATTGAAATTATTAAGAAGTATATCGAAAATCAGGGAAAGAAAAATCCTCGCCGGGAGGGCATCCGATTCATCTCCACCTAAAGCTCAAAGTTGTCACAATGGCTTATAGATGGAGAATTCTCGGATAGTTTGTTAAATATTTTAGAGCTACATCAAAACCAAAAATTTCAGACCAAATACTTTTATCCCCTACAATATAAATCTGACTTTTTGCTCTCGTTACTGCAACATTTAATAAGTTAGGTCTTTCTTTAACAATAGCCTGGGCCGAAGATCGAGTTTTTTCATCACAACCAAGAAGCACTATCACACTCCTCGCTTCCTTCCCCTGAAAAGTATGTATAGTACCTATGCGACCTAACCAGTCATTGGTCAGACCGTGTTTTCTAAAGATATTTGACCTTCTAACATCATTTTTAAAGTTTTTTACCACTTCCCGAAAAGGGCTTATAACAAATATATCACGGTGAACTTGTAATAAGTTATCAAGGATATCAATAGCTGCTATACCTTGCTCAGAAACCCATTGTCTAATTTTGGCCTCACCTATAACATTTACCCAACTAGATTTTTCTGGTTTAGAGAAACTCCCAAATATCATCTTCCCTCCATAGGCTAGTTCATTAGATATACAAAACATAGGTTTTGCGCATCGTCTATGGACTCTCAAGGGAATACCAACTCTTTGATCTTCTAGTTTTGCTCCGATTTCATTAGTTCGATCAGCAATGGATTGAACAGAAAAAAGTGAAGGGTCATAATCGTTTAAATAAGAATGATTTTGGATAAATAATTTATTTATTTTATTTCTAATATTGTCAGGTAAAACAACTATAGGTTCAAGCTGTTTAGGGTCGCCAACAACTACGAATGACTTAAATCGAGAAATAGCACCTGCCGCCGATTGAGCTACAGATTGACCTGCTTCATCTATAATAAGAGTCCCTAATCTCGCTGAATTAACAGGCACTTTTGAAAAAAATCTACTAACACTAGCAAATGTACTAGAGATTACAGGCAATAAAAATGAAAGATATTCCATCCCAATTTGAAATGCACGACTACTGACATTTGTATTATTGCTTAGAATAGGCCTCATTGACTTTAAAAAGCTATAAAACTTTTTCGACTCCCTCACAAAGGATTCTTGAAGTTTTAGTGCCGAAATAAATAATAAATTTCTCAGATGATTTAATTCTTCTGTTTGAAAAGGCGTAGTTAACTGCCATTGAACATTGTCGATTTTTGGACGTACAAATGTCTCTTTAATTTCCTCGGGTAAGCTATTGTACAGCTGCTTTGCCTTGTCATACTTCTTTTTTTGATTTTTCAAATTCTTCAGGTCATTATCGAGTTTTTCTTTTTTTAAAACCAGTTCAATAAAGGCTTCATTAAATTGATTGTATTCTTCCAACCTCTTATTAAATCGAACGACAGAAGATAACTTAAAAAGCTTATTAATAATCTCAGCAAATACAGATGGTTGAAACCTGTCAAGCCACTCTTCAATTGCTTTCTTTTCTTGGTTTTTCTTTTCAAGATCACTCTTTAATTTACTAAGTTCTGTCGAAATAGATTTTATTCTTTCAGTACATAAATCAATATCAAAATCATGAATAGGTTTCAAAATTTCAACATGCTTTTCATATTTGCTAATTAGAGATTCAACTTCTGACTTTGTCTTTAAAAAGCCTTTCTTAGCCATTTCGAAGCTCAACTCAGGTCTTTCTTTTAAATATTCCCAATAGTTTAGCTGTTGACCTTTTTGAATACGAATCTTTTCTATTTTCTGTAAATCTTCTGGTAAATTATTGAAATAATCACCATTTAAATTTTCAGCACTGTTTTCTATGAAGTTAAAAACATTGGCCGATTTTCCTAATGCTGCTGAAAACATCCCCCACATTCTCTGATCTTGGGGAATATCTTCAATTGGTGGATTTGGTTTTCCTTTTTTTCTAGTTAACAAAAAATTGGCCACTGGTTTATAAAATTCCATCTCTTCTCTATATAAGGGATCAACCTGGGCCAATAATGGAAGTTCTTTCGAAATATTTTCAACTGCACCATTATTTGATGAAGCAATTAAAATTTCAAACCCTGTCAATTCATTTATCAAAGGAAATATTGTAGAACTTCCACAGTCAACTTTATCTTCAGTAAAGCCTTCTGACGGTTTCTTAAGCTTTGCTATTTTAGTGGCTCGTTTAACTATTTTGTCCGCAATAACTTCTCTAATTAGAGTTGTTTTTCCCGTTCCAGGGGGGCCATTTACTGCTAATAAAGTATTACTTATGGAATCTTCTCTTTCTATCTTATTAGAGCAAAATTGATTAATAGCATATTGTTGCATTAAGGACATTTTATGTTTAGGAGAGCTGGGCCATCTTCCCAAGGGAGTATTTTTCGGACGAACTACTTCCTGAATGTTTTTCTTCGACTCTTCAGAAAATAAATCCAATTTGAGATTTTTGGCTTCCAGATAGCACTTAAGTGATGACAATTCTTCTTCTTCAGTTAAGTTCTGTAAATCTTCAAGGAAAAACGAGTTTATTATTCTAATATCGTCAATTTCAAAGATGTAAGCAATAAATTCATCCATGAAAGTTTGTAAATCACTAAAACGATCATGAAACTCATTTTTAGTTTTTAAGGGTTTTAACAACTCGAGCATTTCAGCTTTTGAAGCATTAACTAATCTTGGATCTGAGTATTGATCAAGAATATTTTTATAAACTGAAACTAAGCTCTGTCCTGTCTGAGATCTACCTGTCATAAAACAAGAGTTAATCAACTTATTAAAAAAGGTTTCATTTGTTTTTCTCTCTTTTCTAACTACTATATGTTTTGACGATCCAAATTCTGGGAACCAAATATCAAAATTATCATCTTTTACGTTGGAAAGATGATTTGTCCTTAAGCAATTGATAAGCAAGCGCTTGATATATATCAAAGAAAAGTCTTCCATTTTTACCTTTCGTAAAACCTTCACAACATGTTCGTTTAAATACTTTTCTAGGGATCTTTGATATAGTTTAAATTTGTTAAAATCTGGAGTCATAATTGAATCGGATTTTTGATTACAATAAGTGACCCCGTAAGGAAGGGTTGAAATACCTAAAAAAGAAATTTTCACATATCCACATTCTTCCTGAAACTTAATTTGGGCCACACATGTTTCTTTTAGCTTTCGCTTCTTATAAATATCCGAATCAAATTCTTCCTCTAACCGCGTTGATAATTCTTCAGCTATTAAATCCTCTGATATTATTCCAAGGTAAAGTGTATAATCGAAAATTTTGTAATTTTGCGGCTTATTCCAATGATATTCTGATTTTACTTCTCTTGAATCTATCTTTTCAATGAAACTTTTATCTTTTTCAGCTTTATAGACCTCGCCCAAATCAAAAAAATTCAAAAACTCCCATTGCTTCCAGTATTCAAGAATATTATGAATTTTTTCATCAATTCCTTTGGATGTTTCCATTAGTATTTTGCTCCCTTGACCCGTCGTAAGAATGACGACTATATAAGTTTTATTAGAGTTTGTCACCTTACTTCAAGTATTTATGATGAATTGAAGATTGGGGATTAGTCTCCCCATTTTTTGCACTAAAATTCGCTATAAAAGTGGTATTAGGTAGGTAAAAGGTGAGCATAGGTGAGTATTCACCATTTAAGGCAAACCAAAACTTAATAATTTTAATTAGTTACGATGATTTAGATCTTGTTCCACGGCTTTCAACTTCATTTTGGTTTATCTAGAGCTCATATTTTGTTCATTATTACTTTATCCATATTAATCACAAATACCGTAATTATTATCTAACCTTAAACACAATATTATAATTGTTTACTTAATTGAAATTGGAAGAAACAATTGTAAATTTCCCCTTATTATGAGAAAATTTCTCATAATACTTGTTTTTTTGTCTTTATTTATATAAAAAATATCTAGTAACGTTGTTTTTTGGCTGTAAAGGATAACAAATGTTAATTCAATTTACTGTAGGGAATTTTTTATCATATAAAGAACCTGTGACGTTCAGTATGATTACCGGCATGAATAGAGAGCATCCTGAGAATACATTTGTAAGTCGTGACCTAAAACTCTTAAAAAGTTCAGTGCTTTGTGGAGCGAATGCAAGCGGGAAAAGTAATTTAATAAAAGCAATGGGTTTTTTTAAAGTCTATGTGTTAAATTCATTTACAGAATTTAAACCAGATTCAATCATTCCGGTTGATAGTTTCCGCTTAAGTGACTCTACAAAAAATAAACCAAGCTACTTCGAAATTGTATTTATACACAAAGGTGTAAAGTATCGATATGGGTTTGAAATCGATCTATCTAAAATCCACAATGAATGGCTGTTTTTTTCAAAAAAGAAGAAAGAATATAAACTATTTATTAGGAAGAACACAAACCAATTCGATTTAAACACAAATGAGTTTAAAGAAGGCATGGGAATTGAAGGAAAAACCAGATCGAATGCTCTATTTATTTCTGTGGTATCACAGTTTAATGGAGAAAAATCAAATAAAATTACAGAATGGTTTAATAACTTTAATGTTCTGATAGGTACAGACCCAGTAAACTTAAGAGGACATACAATCAATTTATTGAGAAAAAACGAGGATTACAAAAATAAAATTTACCAATTTATAAAAATTGCTGACTCAGGAATTATAGATTTTAAAATGAAAAAGGTACCATTTAACGAAGAAGCCAGCTTGTTTAAAAGTATACCCGAAGTGTTACGAAAAAAATTTCAAAGCCAAGATTTCTATAATGTAAGCACAGACCGCAAGAGGTTTGATGGGAATAATAAGTTTGTAGGCTATGAGAAATTTGATTTAATTACAAAAGAATCGGCGGGTACTAACAAATTGTTTAATTATTCAGGTTTGATTGTTGATGCATTATTGAATGGCAAGACTTTAGTAATTGATGAGCTAGACACAAGCATGCATCCCTTGCTTACACAATTTATTTTCAAATTATTTCATTCAAAAAGAATTAATCATTTAAATGCCCAGTTAATTGTAGCTACCCATGACATCAAGCTTTTAGATAAAAGACTTCTTAGAAGGGATCAAATGTGGTTTACAGAAAAAGATAGGTTTGGCCAAACAGATTTATATTCTCTTTTGGAATATAAAAAAGATAAAACAATCCGTAACGATGCTTCTTATGCTAAACACTATATGCAAGGAAGATATGGAGCTATTCCTATCATTTCAAACCAACTAGAATCTTTGTTTATTGGAAAACCAGATGAATGCGAAAACTCGATTTCATAAATTATCACCTCATCAGAAAAGAAAATCTGGAAATCGAGGCTTCCCTAAAAAAACATTTTTAATTGTTTGTGAAGGTGAAAAAACTGAACCGAATTATTTTAAATCATTCAGACTAACAACTTTAAATGTAAAAGTTGTTGGTTGCGGCATGAACACATACAGTCTTATTAATGAAACAATCCGTCTAAAAACACAAGCAATTAAAGAAAAAAATCCATTTGATCAAGTATGGTGTGTTTTTGATAGAGATTCATTCCCGGCAGTGAACATTAATAGAGCATTAGTCCTAGCCGAAACAAATGACATTAAAGTAGCCTTCTCAAACGAAGCCTTTGAGGTATGGTATTTACTGCATTTTTGCTATTTCAACACTGGAGTTTCCAGAGATTTATATGCAGAAAAACTTACTAATTATTTAAAACAAAAGTATAAGAAAAATAGCGATGAAATTTATGATAAAATAATAGATAAACAAGCAATAGCCATAAGGAACGCCGAAAACCTCTTAAAACAATATCTTAACCATAATCCAGAAAAGGACAATCCTTCAACTACAATACATAAATTAGTAATTGAGCTAAATAAATTTATTTAAAAAAGTGGCCAGTTTTTAAACCTGATAAACAATTTTTTTACCCAGCAGGTCCTCAATTTTTTCGGAAGAATATCCTAAAAGACCTTGCAAGACTTCCTGATTATGTTGACCCAACTGAGGAGAGGGACTCTCAATTCGAGATGATGTTTTAGAAAACTTGATGGGTATATTAGTAATTTTAAATTTACCAGCTACTGGATGATTTACCTCTTCAAAAACACCTCTTTGATCATTATGAGAATCTCGATAAACCTCATCAACATTTCGTATCCGACCAACGGGTAATTTATTTTGTTCAAAAATTGATATGACTTCTTCAGTAGTGTGTTTTGAGGTCCAATCCTCTACTATCTGGTCAATTTCACGCCACAAGTTTTTACGTTTATCCAAGTTGTTATACTTTGGATCATCAACCAAATCAGAACGTCCAATTATTTCCAATAATTGATGCCACATTTTATTGGTTAATGACATGTGAGCAATAAATCCATCTTGAGTTTTGTAAAAACTATGCGGAGCTGCTCCAGGATGTCTATTACCTTGATTTTTGAGGCCCATTTCTTCCAAGGTATTTTCTTTTTCTTCCTTGTTATTGATATTAGAAAATTGATCTCCCAGCAAATCACAAATAAGAAAAGCATTGTCCATAATAGAAATGAGTGAGTCATACATAGCTATATCAATGTTTTGACCTTGACCAGTTTTTTGTCTGTGAAAAATAGCTGAAGCTATCGCAAAGGCGCTGTACATTCCGGCGGTATAATCAGAAATACTAAGAGGACTTCTATAAGGCCTACCATCAATTGGGGAACCATTTAAAGAAGCTAAGCCTGATTCACCTTGAATAATGTTATCGTAAGCTGGCCTATCCGTATATTTATTATCAAAGCCATAACCAGAAACTGAGGCATAAATTATATCTTCTTTAAGCTTACAAACATCTTCATATGCTAATCCTAATTTCTTCATTACTCCAGGTTTAAAATTTTGGGTAATAATATCACAATGAGGTATTAATTCTTTGACAAGATTAACCCCTTCTGCTTTTTTTAAATCAACACTGATGCTTTTTTTATTACGGTTATTGAGTAAAAAGAAGCCACTCTCTCCTTTATATACAGGACCCGCAAAGCGCAATGTATCGCCGATAATAGGCGGTTCGACTTTAATAACTTCCGCACCCAGATCTCCCAACATGGTTGTTGCATAAGAACCAGAGATTACTTGCGAAAAATCTAAAACGCGAATTCCCTCAAAAATTTTTCTTTGCATAGCTTCCCTCCTTAATGTTTACTTAATCTTTGGAAGTTAAACCTGCAGTAGCACAACCAAAAGCTGCCATAAACTGTGCCTTTTCTGGGCATACTACTTGCTTATAAATCTTTCTTAGTAGATTTACCATCAATGGATGTTTGGAAAACACTCCGCCTGTAAGTATTAAGGAGGATTTAGGAGGAATCATCTCAGTAACTCTCTCAATTACAGAATAATAAACTCCCAGCACAATATCAGGTAGCGACACACCTTTCTTAATTAATCCTACAATCTCTGATATCGCAAAAACTGTACAAAAACTATTAATGGTTATCTCTTCTTTTTGTATAGTTTCTTTTGGTAAAGTATCTTTTTGAGCCTCTTGAGCTAATTGATTAAATTTTTCCAAAGGGATATCTAAACGAAAAGCTATTTCTTCAAGGAATGACCCTGTTCCAGCAGCACATTTACGATTGATTTTAAAATCTTCAATGTTACCAGTAGAAGAAATACGTATATATTTGGTGTCTTGACCCCCAATATCTATGATTGTGGTGGATTTTTGATACTTCTTAAAGATAGCTTTAGCTAATGCAGTAAATTCTGAAACTGGATGATATGGCACATCTAACTGATCGCGGCCATGGCCACAGGAATAAACTGTGGAGCTAGTTTCATATCGATCAAACCATTCATCCATTATTTTATGACTAGCTGATTTATAATCATATCCAGTTTTAGTCACTTTACAATCGACAATCTCTCCCGTTTTGTCAATTAAAACGCCTTTGGTGTATGAAGATCCTAAATCTATCCCGATTTGATACATTTAATTCTTTTGCATCTCTAATTGATTAATAAATGTTTCTATTACAATATTTCCCTGTGATTCACTATAACATCGACTATCACTTAAATCTCCCTGTATTTCTAAAAACGGTATATTGGTTTTTTCTTTTAATCGTTTAGGCAAACCAAATCTATTGTTAGAATTACGCGGACAAGTTTTGGCATCATGATAAATAATTCCATCAACATCAAATTTGGATAATAAGCCTTCTAATACATCGGTTTTAACTTGCTCAGATCGAACAATAAACAGTTTACTATAGGCTAATGCTGATGAATCAAAAGGATTTTTCGCATCTAAATCATCAAAAACCCAGCTATTACAATAGGTAGAAGCGACGATACAGGCTTTCAATTCGGAAAATAATTTGGCCATACTACTTAGCTTAAACCACATAGGCATACCATCCCAGTAAATCCTAAATCGCTCTTCACTAACAGCACTTATATTTTTACTCACTCGCTCCTTTAGCTCTGATAAGAGTGATCGATAATAATTAACGGCATCCTCTAGCCCTCTCATAACCACTACTGGTCCCATATGAATAGAAGCATCAAAGAAATTAATAGGAGAAGGATGATTTTTAGCTGTCTGTAAAACCTCTTTCCAAAGGTGGCAGGCATCATGTGAATGACGAATTTTCTCTTTAAATTTGTCGATGTCAAATTTCAAACCTGAAACCTCTTTTAACCTAGAAGCTAATTCTTGATATTGTTTTGATATGTAACCAATTAAATCGGGAGTAATATCGTCTAGTTCATGAGGAGTGTGAATTCCTAATAAAGGAACATTATATTGTTGAGCATAAAAAGAGAACCAGTATTTTACTTCACGACATTGATTAGTGTTATATACTAATACATCAGGTTTCGGTAATTCAGTATAATCATATCGAACAAGCGGTGTTTGTTTTTGTAAAAATGCTCCAATATCACTGGTCAAATAAGAACATATTTCTGGCGAATAACCGGCCACTACAGCAGAGGGGATGTAACTATCAGCCATTTTAGTTGAACCAATTATCGCGGCATGATTTTCTGGAAAGTGGACCTCAAATCCCATTGAATATAGCAATTCTACTGGGCCGACGCTGGTACACCAAGCTATTTTTTTTGATGGAGTTAAAGTAGCTTCCCGCAGACGCTTGAAATATCCCCCCATAGTATCACGCAGCAAATTTACAGATTGTAACTTTCGAATAGCACTTTTGTCTTTTTTTTGATTCATAAAATACTCCCTATTGAAAAAATGTTTTTACTCTTCCAAGAAGTATCTCTATCTTTCTAAATTGCGTCGATAAAGCCAATTTCGGTGCAATCTTACTAGGCAGTTTTTGGTTGCTTCAAAAAAAGAAATCGCTCCTTTCCAGAAATAATACTATTCATGGCATCATTAAAGGGAGTAGGAACACCGATTTTTTTACCATACTCACAAATCTTACCCGTAATATAGTTAATTTCGGTTTTCCTTCCCGCTTCAATATCTTCTGCCATAGAAGGTTTATGCTTTCCTCCCTTAGCTAAATAATTGATCCAATCTTCCATTGAACTATCAAAATGCCAACCCATTTTTTCTCCAACATTTTTTGCCTCAGACAAGATTCCTGTGACCAAATATCTGATATCATTTTCCTCCATAGCTTCCCCCATTGAAAGACCTGTGATCGCGCAAACTGGACTCAAAGCAGCGTTTAAAACTGTTTTTTCATAGGCTCTTCTTTGAATATCTCTTACTACCTTAGTGGTTAAATGACTGTCTATTAACAATCCCGCCACTTTTTGGGCAGCTGTATGACCTTCTTCACAAATTGGCCCAATATAACAAGGAGGATTGAACCAATTGATCTTAAAAGTTCCAGGAGAAACAACATTCCCCGCAAAATTAACAACTACTCTTAAAGTATGGTCAGGGCTTGCCACCTCAGCTAGAGTATCCTCTGTACCTATCCCATTTTGCATTGAAACCAAAATTTTGCCCGGTTTCCAGACTTTCTTTAAAGAAGAGACCAATCTATTTAATGCGGTAGTTTTTACACAGACAAAGATAATGTCACTATCTTGAATTTCTGACAAATCTGAAGAGATATTAACCTGGTCCATACAAAAATCACCCCAGATTCTATCAGTAACAGGACCACTAACTGATATACCACTTTCGCCAATTGAATCACATGTCTTGGTATCTATATCCACTAAGGTCACATTGGTCTTGGCCTTTAACAGGTGTGCCGCTAAAATCCCTCCTATCGCGCCTGCTCCAATTACTCCTACTTTCATTTTTCTCTCCTTGAAAAATTCGATTTTTTTATGCCACCTTAAATATGGCAGCAATGCCGACATCACCTGCAGCACAACCTGATATTAATACATATCCTCCACCCAATTTAACTGCTTCTTCTAAACCCTCAATAACTGTTCTGGTTAATGTTGGTCCTTGGGGATGACCATAAACCAAGGAACACCCTGTATTATTCATTTTATGCCAATCATAATCCAGTTCTTTTGCGAAAACCAAATCGTTCAAGGCAAAAGGATTATGGGTTTTTACCACTTTCATATCTTGCATGGTCAAATTAGTTTGGTTTAATAATTCTCTAACAGCAAAAACAGGAGCCTCTGACATGTAAGCTGGAGAGGTTCTTACTTCTTTTTTTCCAACAAAACTTATTTCAATTTCAGGATTAGAGCTTAGTTCCTTTACCTTTTCACGATTAGTTACCAGTAATGTAGCCATTCCATCAGCAGCGTGAGTTTGACTGCCACTTGTTACACAAGTGTCCAATTCTCTCATTGAATTTAATGAAGGCAAATCCAATTGACGTATACCCATATCAGCATCTACTTTGCCCATAGGTCGTCCTTGTGCATTTAGGACATCAAATGGCACCAATATCGAGTTTAAATAACCCGACTCAATAGTATCAAAATATTGCTTATACCTCCAACAAGTGAGTTCATCTACTTCACCACGATCTAACTTATATTTTCGAGCTACATTTCCAGCGGCAGCTATCATGGCATTACCTACAGCAGGATCAAATCCAAAATTATCCCAAACATCACTAATAGCATGAGTTCTTTGATAAGAACGTCGCTCAGGAAAAACACCCACTGGTGAATCGCTGGTTCGATCAAAGGTAAGTACACCAGCAACATCACAAGATCCTGCCTCAATCTCAGCCGCTGCATGAATGACCGTTTGCAGTCCGGTAGCACATGCTTGTTCCATGTGGTAACCAGGTATACGAAACCCCATGCAGCTAGAAACTAAAGGAGAGTTCCAAAATTTCCAATGCCAAGGGACTGTTGACCCCGTTACTAAATATTCCAATTTTCTAATTGGTACTTTTCTCATACCGAGAATTTTACCCATCCCCTCACCGGCAAATTGGGCGATATTGACCTCAGCTAAAGGAGACATTTGCCATGCTGGAAAATAACTACTTCCCCAAGTTCCATAAGGTATTCTAGCATTTGGATACATATTTGTTTCAGTCCTCACTCTTCCCCCCATTTTTTCTACTTACTGCCTTACTACCTTGCTACCTTAATTTTACACTAAGAAGGCAGAATCTATTTAGTTTGGTTATAGATAAGCAAAAAACATAAATTGAACGCGACACGCGTGTAATATAGCTGAAATTATAGTTTAATTCAACAAGTTTGAATTGAGTAAAGTTAAGTAATAATATGAAGATACGAAGGTGCTATTTAGATAAGTTATCATAGCATTCTGGACAAATACCATGACTAAAGTCTACTTCTGACCGTTTCATAATGTAAGATTCAATTTTATACCAGTAACCCTGATCATCACGAATATTTTTACAATAAGAACAAATAGGAAGTAGACCTTTAAGAGTTTTAATTTGAGACAATGCTTGTTGAAGCTCAATACTTTGCTTTTGAAAAGATTGCTCACTTTCTTTTAATTGACGAAACAAGGTCCCATAAGGATTTCTGAGGCTTTTTTGAACAAAAGCTATATAAACAAAATAAAAGGAAATAATTTTAAAAATATGTCCTAGCCAGTTTAGAACCCCGTAAACATCCATGTAAAGAGTAAAGCTTAATTCGGCTAATACAGTAAAAATGATAGATAATAAAAGGCTTTTATAGACATGTGGATGGAATTTGTCTTTGAATTTATGAATTACAAAAGCAGAAGCCAAAATGATCGAGCATATTATGTATTCACTCCACTTTTTAAACAATGTAAGACCTGTTTGTTCATTATAACACTCAGGAAAAATCTTCCAAAAAAGAACTGACGCAACTAGACTAAAAATCACAACACCATAAATGATCAATATATATTTTAAATTTAATTTCTTGTTGATTAATGAAAATCCGACCAATAATGAAATGCTTTCAATTCCTCGAGCAATAATCCATAGTTGTGTCGCTAAGTTGGCTCCCGGAGGAACAAATACTCCCATTCCCTTATAAGCGAGCATATGCAAAGTATCTATAAAACCCACCCCTAGATAAGCAATACTTAATAGCATTAAATAGTTACCACCAATTATTTGCCTGGAGTTCCATCCTATTGTAAATATAGTGAAGGCAATAATAACGCTAAAAAGTTCAGCAAAACTATGAAAGAACAGATAGTTAATATGATTCAGAGAAATAAAGAATATCACCAATCCAGCCAAGATAAGCAAATTCATCTTTGTGTCAATTGTTACTGATTTCATAAAAGAACTCCCCATCGAAGAATGAGTTATACTTTATATTTTACTACCCGTAAACCCATCTTTCTATTTAATTATATTTTTATTATAAAATAAAGTAATAATATAAAAAATTTTTATTGAATCAATGGATTTAGGCACAATAATTTTAGCAAATCAACTAAATCGCCCAACCGGAAGTCATCGACTATTGCTTATATAGCTTTCAGCACCTAAATAATGCGCAAATTCAGCTAAGGATTTTTTTAACCAAAGAGGAAAATAATTTATAATTTCAGTTAGGATATTTACATTCTTATGATCAATAGATGTATTTATTTTATATGGATCAATTTGAGGTGAGTAAAATAAATAAGCTGCTAACCATTTGGCCCGATTAGTAGGTTTTTTAGGTGTAAATGGGAATTTCCAAAAACTTGGAATTTTCAAATTAATGGGCTTTCGCCAATGATCTCTCAATGGATCATCTATACAAACATTACTGGTTGCTGCAATTAATTGGTCCATTTGACCATATCTAGTATAGTAAAAATCATCACCGTAAATTTCAGTTAATAAATATGGTTTACTAGCAACTGCCAATAGCATTGCCTCCCTGATTGCTGCACAGAGTCCGATATATTCATTCACACCTTTAGTTATTTGAGAAATATACTTCGGTTTGGTAAAAAAGCCAACATAATCTACTAAGGATATAAGGGCAATTCTAGCATTTTCTAAAAAATCGTCTTGAGCGGGATTCCATTGACGTATGCCTTTTAATGACAATTTATTTTTTTTGGCATACCTATGAGCAATTTGCTCGAACTTTAATATTTTTAAAGCGGCAATTTCCATTGACAAATAACCAGTTGTAGAAAATAGTTGGGCTAGGTGACGTATTTCTTTTGAAGCTCTTAAAGTATTATTTACCGACAAACCATACATCAAGCGAACTTTGACAAACTGTAATAATAAATCTAATTTAGGCATAGGAACAGAAAAAGGATAATTGGAAGCTGACTCAAAATATTCTTCTATAGGACTATCAAGATTTAAATTCCAGTGATCATAACGTAATAATTCCGTCATCCATTTTAAATCTATTTCTTCATAAGACAATTCATTAAAGTGCTTAACCCACCCAATACCTTCACCCCATGATTTTAAATTATCAATAACATCTTCCGGAAGATCTAGAATTAGGACAGTTGGCTTTATCAATTCTCCATTTGAGCTAACCCATAATATTTGGTTATTAATATAAGCCCCCCCATTTTCTTTAAATTGGGGGGTCGGAAATAATTGACTCTTTATTAACCAACGATGATCACTTTGTAGTTTCGACCAATATTTATCCTGTTGATCCTGACTAAACTCTTCATGTTGTTTAAGTAGATAAAAAGGTACATAGGTAATAAATATCTTGAGCCAAAACAATAAGGCAATCACCAAAACCAAAATAAAAAGCTTTTTATACATAATACCAACTAAGTTACATTATAACTATTTAAAATTATAGCAAATTACGTACAAAAACTTCTACCATTTGTTTTCGATAGGAAGGGGGAAAAAAATCTTGCTTTAATGGTTTAACAATCTTCTTAGCTTGAATACAAGCTTGTTGATACATCTCTTTTTCATTTTTAAAATCTTTTAGTATTAAAGATAAATATTTAGGGCAAACATCCACCCCAGTTAAAACAATTAATAATCTTTCTGCATCTTTTCGCAACGCAACGCCTAAAGAAGGAAAATCAATGCTATCACGAATACGCAATTTTTTATATCCTAGATGTAGATTTGATACACAGTCTTCTTTCCCTGTAACACCGTTTATTTCGATGGCAGAAAGAAACTCCCCCCTTTTTAATATATTTCTATTAATTCCATCCTCAAAATAAAACTCTCGAAGTGGTATTTGTTTAGTGCCCTTATTACTTTCAATACGTAAGACGGCATTTAATAAGATTAAAACTGGAGCCAAATCAGAAACAAACCTTGCACGACACAAAGGATTAGAAGTTCTTTTGACACTTGGAATCAATAAACATTTTGATCCACCATCCTTATAACACAAACCTTGACTACACTTTATTTCTCGACTTTGATTAAAATAAATGCAGCGATTATCCACCAAAAGATTTCCCCCAATCGTTGCTCGAGAACGAATCTGAAAGCTAGCTACTTTTCTAGTTACGTTAGATAAAATAGGAAGGAATTTATTTATTAAAGGATGTTGACTCAAACCCTTTAAAGTAACACCCGCTCCAATTATTAAACTTTTATTGGTCTGAAAAATGTTTTTATCAATCAGTTTAGATAAAGCAATTAAACACTTTTTATTACTTCGGCCTTTTGACTTTTTTCTATTCTTAGAATTTATCTCAGAATTCACATCATTCAAATGATATATTGGATCTTGTTTCAATCTGGGAATTAAATCCGTGCCCCCTCCACATAAATAAATATCCCGCGAATTGGATAACTCCGAATAAAGCTTGAAAAACTCTTTTTTACAGTTTGGACGGATATATTCTAAATCTGGTACTAACATAGTATTTTCATCTCAACGTTAAAATCGCTCTAATTAAGCCTTGAATCCTAAACCTAAATCCTAAGATTTAAGTTTTTAGCACTAGATTGTTTTCTTCTTTTTAGTTAACGAAGCTAAAACCTTATCAGGAGTAATAGGCAAACTATTAATACGTACTCCCACAGCATCATACACAGCATTAGCTACTGATGGTAATACTGGAGCTAATGCTCCTTCCCCCACTTCCTTGGCGCCAAATGGCCCCTCTGTTTCATTACTGACTGGATAAACTAAATCGATTTGCGGCATTTCCATTGGTGTTAACATTTTATATTCTAAAAAACCGGCATTTTGAGTAATTCCATTTTTATATACTATCGCTTCAGACAATGCTTGCCCTAAGCCCATATGAATAGATCCCTCCAATTGTCCTTCCACCATCAATGGATTCAAGGCAAAACCACAATCATGGGCCATAGTAACTTTATCAACCTTAACAAATCCTGTTTGCACATCAATATCAACCTCGGTAATAACAGCTGTAAAACTATAACTTGGACTAAGGCCGGCTCCACTACCCTTAAAATTTCCCCCTAACTGAGGAGAAACATAAATTCCCCTACTTTGTAACGCTCCAAAATAATCCAAGGCTTTATGTACAGTTTTTTGATAAGAAACAACTTCTCCTGAAGGAAACTTAATCTCTTGGTTCTCTAGACAAAATCCATCAGTAAAATCAGGATTGGCTCCTAAATAGCTAGAGCCATACTGTGGTTTTTGACTTCCCTGTTTAAAGTATTCGGGGTTATCTATTCGGTCATTTGCATCTGGTTCACTTTCTGGATCATAAGGGGATAGTAACTCTGAAAAAAGATTATCATCACTATTGCTTTGTTTTCTCTTATTACTATTCAAATTTATCTTATTTCTCTGTTCCCATGAGGGGGGAGAGATGTTTTTTAGTCTACATGCCGCAATAATTAATTGTCTTCGCATCCGTATAGCCGCATTTCGCGCCGCATTTCCCGCCATAAAAGTAACTCGAGAACTATAGCTACCATAGTCAATCGGACAGAGCCGTGTATCAGCTGATACTACCTTAATCATATCAATCGGAAGGCCCAGTACCTCTGCTACTACTTGAGCTAACATAGTATCAGATCCTTGCCCAATATCAGAAGCTCCTGAATATAAAGTTACACCACCATCATAATCAATGGTAAGTCTTACCGTTGACTGGGGCATTTTGTTCCAAACAATTGGTAAAGCGCTTCCACTGATAAAAAATCCACAAGCAACACCTATTCCTTTTCCAAAAGGAAGTTTTCCATATTTATTCTTCCAGTCACATCTCTTCATAATTTGTTGCAAGCCATCTTTGATACCAACAGAAGTTATCCGAAACTGATTAGAAGTAAGAGAGTTTTCTTCTAAAAAATGCTTCAATCGAAAATCACAGGGATCTACTTGTAAATCACGACAAGCCATATCTAATAACACTTCAGTGGCAAAACGAGGATTTACACCACCATGTCCTCTCATCGCTCCACACATAGGTTTATTGGTATAAACCCGATCACAATGGAAAGCAAAATTAGGTATTTTGTAAGGTCCTTGTAATAAAACACCATTATAATAGGATGTTACAACCCCAAAGCTGCCATAGGCACCTCCATCAATTAGCATATCACCCTGAAGAGCTGTTATCCCTTTAGTTTTTGAGGATCCCAGGGCCATATTTATCTTGGTACTATGTCTACCATGATGACAAAAGAACACTTCCTGTCGATCTAATACTACTTTGGTATTACGATTTGTTATCAATGCCAGTTTCACTGCCACTAATTCATGGTTAAAAGGATCACTTTTACCGCCAAAACCACCACCTAGCTTTGGTTTAATTACTCTAATCTTATGCATGGGAAGTTCAAGAACTTCAGCGATAGCTTTATGTAAATAATGTGGAACCTGAGTACTGGAATATACGGTAATACCACGATCCTTAATTTCAACCTGAGTAGCATGTGGTTCTGTAAAAGCATGAGAAACCGATGGAAAGTCAAAACCAGCCTCTACGGTAATATCAGCTTTTTTAAAGCCCTCCTCTAAATTACCAAATTGCTGATCAACGCTTTTATGTAGATTATTAGTACGTTTTAATTCAGGATGGATTGGATTGTCCGTTTCCCGCAAAGCATCATCCGCTTTTAAACAAGGATCAGTTAATTGATATTTAATTTCTATCTTTTCTAAAGCTAAAGTGGCAATTTTTTCACTTTCAGTGGCAACAGCTACCACCGGTTCACCGACATAACGAACAATCTTCTTGGCTAGTGGTGGTTCATCTTTGCTAATAGGTAAAACACCAAAGGTATGAACAAAATCCTCTCCGGTGATAATAGCTTTTACCCCTTTAATCTTACATGCTGACTCCTTGTTGATATCTAATATCCGCGCACTAGCATGTGGAGATCTTAATAGTTTGATTATCAGCGGATTATCGATAAGTATATCGTCTGTATATTTTGCTTTTCCCTTAACCTTATCCAAGGCATCGATTAAGGGAATAGGTTTTCCAACAATATTATGGGACATAGCTAATGCCTGGTAATTTAAACTTCATACCCATTACTTAAGTTTAACGGGTACTAACTAAAAACATTGAATATTACTAAAAATCAACTTTACATGAACAATCTTTGGCTGCTTTAGCAATTGCCTTTTCAATTTTTACATAACCCGTACAGCGACACATGGTACCTGACACACATTCTTTTATCTCGGTCTGACTTAATGAATTTCTTCCTTCTTTTAAATTTTGTTCTATTAATGCTACACCATTCACCACCATAGCCGGAGTACAAAATCCACACTGAATAGCACCTTCTTCAACCATTGCTTGTTGTACCGGATGTATGTTGCCAGAGGTTTCCATCCTATCTGAAATTCCTTCGATAGTTGTAATAGATGATCCCTCTGCCTCTTTAGCCAGAATTATACATGCCAAAGAAGGATCATCATCAATCAACACCGTACAGCAGCCACACTCACCCACATCACAACCCTTTTTAGTTCCCGTAAGTCTAACTTCATTGCGTAAAAAATCTAAAAGAGTTGTATTGGATTCAATTGAACGGGTGTAATCATGCCCATTTACTTTTAAAGTTATCTCCATTTTACAACAAACCTATCGTCTTATTAGCTAAAACGATCTTTTTATAACACAATGATTTTTGCTTCAAGGATAAATAAACTCATGAGTTATTTTGACATTAATTACTATGCCTAATTTTGTATTATTATGCAATTTTAGGCATAGTATAAATCCAGATATATACTATGCCTAAAATTGACTCAAAGATCAAAATTAGGTATAGTATATATAGTAAAATTAACTATACCTAAAAATATCATTTAGGTAACTTAAGGGACATGGAATACATATGAAAAAAGCCTTTTGGGGAAGACAAACCGAACTTAAAACACTACTTAATTCTTCTCGAAAAACTCATGCTTTTATTACCATCATGGGACGCAGGAGGATTGGAAAAAGTGAATTGGTGGCTCAATTTGCGAGACTACACTATGATACCAAAAACGATATCTTTTACTCCTTTGAGGGAGCTTGGGGATCAAAATCTAAGACTAAAGACTCTAAACAACGGGTTTTGTTTCAATTAACAAGATTTTCGGAACAATTTAAGAGCCAGTTTAACATCGATATAAGTCCTAAAAACTGGACAGAAGCTTTTACTCTTTTACAAAAATTTATCTCCACCAACCAACGAGTTTTACTCTTTTTTGATGAAATTTCTTGGATGGCAGATGGTGAATCCGATTCCTTCCGTGCTTCATTAAAAACTTTCTGGGATACTTGCAACAAATCTTCTCAAAATATATTTTTTGTCGTAGCTGGTTCGGTGACCGCTTGGATAAGAGATAATATCCTTGAAGATAAGGGCTTTTATGGCAGAGTTACACAAAATATAATCCTTCGGGAATTGCCTATCAATATTTGTGATAACTTTCTAGGCAAACACTTAAATGTTCATGAAAAAATAGCCATTCTAATGACTATTGGAGGAGTTCCACGTTACTTAGAAGAAATGGATCCTACCTGTGATTCTGTCGCCAATATCCAAAATACCTTTTTTAAAGCAGGTCATATTCTTAACCAGGACTACCAACAAATTTTTGAACACACTTTTCATCGCAAAACTACAACTTATCTCAAAATTATTCAATCCTTGTTAGTAAAACGGCCCCTCTCTGCTTCAGAGATAAAACGAGAAATAAATTATCAAAGCAGTTCTATAGACAAATATATTCAAGATTTGGTCTATGCTGGCTTCTTACGTAAAGTTTATTATTGGCAATTACAAAAAGATAAGAATCAAGGTAATTCTTATTACCAGATATGCGATAATTATATCCGCTTTTTTCTTAATTATGTTCAACCTAATCAAAATAAAATTGAGCAAGGAATCTTTGAGCTGTCTTCTTTAGAGGCTTTAGAAAACTGGGATACCATAGCGGGTCTTCAATTTGAAAATCTAGTTATTAACTCCCAACATGAGGTATTAAGTGCTTTAAAATTAGACAACACCATAGTAAAAATGTATGGAAATTATTATCAATCAAAAACCAAAAAACGCCAAGGTTGCCAAATTGATTTACTAATCGAGACAAGCAAATCAATTTTTATTTGCGAAATTAAATATAAGAAAAAAATGGGAAAGGAAGTGGTAAAAGAAATTGAAAATAAATTGAAAGCTTTAAAGACTGGCCAATCCTTAAAAGGACTTAATATTTTTAAAGTATTGATCTACAGTGGGACTTTATCAAAGGATCTTCATGCTAGCGATTGTTTTTCCCATGTAATAAATTTTGAAGATCTCATCATTACCCTATAACGATGAAAGACCACAGCTTTTACCACCATCAACATGTAATATCTGACCGGTGATAAAATCAGCTTGATCAGAAGCTAAAAAACCCACCGCTGCAGCTATATCGTTAACCGATCCCATCTTACCAGTAGGCTGCATGTTGATAAGTTTCTCTTTCACTTTATCTGGTAATTTCTGGGTCATTGGTGTATCAATAAGACCTGGCGCTACGCCATTTACATTGATTTGAAACTTCGCTAATTCTAAAGCTAAAGTACGGGTAAGGCTAACTAAACCACCTTTGCTAGCTGAATAATTACTCTGACCAATATTACCTAACCAAGCCCGAGAGATTATGTTTATAATCTTGCCATAATTATTTTCTTTCATAAATTTCGTGACAGCTTTACAACACAAAAAAGGCCCTTTTAAATTAACATCTAAAACCGCATCCCAATCTTCATTTGAAATTTTATGAACCAGATTATCCTTAATGATACCAGCATTATTCACCAAAATATGAATATTTCCCCAATTGTTAACAATATCCTGGGCTAGTTCATTCAAAAAAGGTTCATCAGTAACACTACCTATGTATGGACTAACCGATACCCCCTCCGATTCAAGAGATCTACTTAACTTAAACAAAGAATCTTCATCTACATCTATCAATACCAACCTACAACCCTGCTGACCCAAATAGGCAGCTATTGCAGCACCTATTCCCTGTCCCGCTCCAGTTATAATAGCTGTTTTATCTTTAAAATTGATCATATTCTTTCCAAATCTAATTTAATTAGTAATCAATTAACATGACAATCTTGTGCTATTGATCAATTAATCTCACATGACGAAAAGCTCCCCAAATAGCAGCTCCTATAGCTCCGGCATGAACAGAATTTTCATGTACCATTATTTTTACTTCTAAATTAGCTTTATTAGCCAAATCTTGCATAACCTGTATAAAACCTTTATCATTGGCCATTCCACCGGTAATGAAAACGGTTCCTTCTGCCTTAATCATCCGCAATAGATTAATCAACCTCTTACCAATTGATATATGTATACCTTTAAGAATATTAGGCGCTGAGATACCGCGACTAACCATATTAATAACATCTGTCTCAGCTAACACCGCGCAAATTCCAGATACCTGCTCAGGATTATCTGCCTGCAATGATAATTGTCCTATATCCTCTACACTGACTCCCAAATAACGCGAAATGTTTTCCAAAAACTGCCCTGAACCTGCTGCACATTGAGAACTCATTTGTTGCCTTAGAACCTTTGATCTTTCATCGATAATTAGTGCCTTAGAATGAAGAGCACCAATATCTACAACAGCCCGAGTATCTGAGTTTAAAAATAAAGCTCCTCTTGAGTGAGTTGTCATGGAGTAAAAATGTCCTCGCCTAAAATTAACCAACTCACCCTCACCAGTGGTAGCAATATAAGAAATATTATCCACCGGAACTTTACTTTTAGCTAACACCAATTCAAAAGATTGATTTATAACGTCTTTGACATTCCGTTTGCGAATTTTATCAATTTGGGTAGCAACTAGTTTTTCATTTCTACCTTGATCATCAAAAGACATGACCACACATTTTACAGTACTACACCCTACATCTATACCTAGAGTATAAAGCATTTATTCCCCCTCATGCTCTTTTTTTACGAAGTTTCCTTAGATCAACATTTACCAACTCACCCTGTTTATCATTCTTGGCAAATAGACAAGCACCCAAAGCACCTGTATAAATACTATCAGGGCTAATATTAGTTTTGACTTCACCATAGTTTTCAAGTACCAATTGATTAAGAGCATCCACTACCGCCGCATTTTTAGCTACACCACCGGTGAAAGTAAACTCATTTTTAATACCTCCGCTTCGAGCCAGAAGAGACATTGCTCTTAACACAATCGCCCGATGTAGACCCAAGAGTATATCTTCTCTTTTATCACCTAGGGCCAGTCTTTCGCGAAGTTCTGCGCCAGCAAAAACAGTACAGGTTGAGTTGATACGAATTGGTTTGCAAGATTTTTGAGCCATGGGACCTAATTCATGAACACCTATACTCATCTCATCCGCAATATAGCCCAAATATCTACCACATCCAGCAGCGCAACGATCATTCATTTGAAAACTTGTCACGATTCCCCTTCCATCGACCTGAATTGCTTTTGTATCCTGTCCCCCGATATCCAAGACAGTTCTTGTATCTGGAAACATATAATGAGCTCCCAATCCATGACAAAGAATTTCAGAGCGAATTTGGTGCTTAGGAAATGGTAATGTCTGACGACCATAACCAGTACCTATGGTATTAATAACATTGAATTCTAGATTCATGGCATATTCTACGGCTCTTTTTACCTCTGTTTCAAAAGGTTTAAAAGCAGGATTTTGCAAGGTCTTATTTGAGGAATAGTCCAAGTACTCTTTAAAAAAATGAGAAAAATTATTGCCTTCAACCAACAAGATTGCCCTATCATAAATGCCGGTCAGACGATCATAAGACAATGATTGTTTTATACTTTCTTTCTCGGCATTACTCAAATACTGACTTGATGCTATATCACGAAAGAAATCACTTCTAGCTGTTTGTCCTGGACGAAACATGACGGCAGCTTCATCTTGCATTCCATCAAATATCGAATCTAAAACCGGTTGGTATACCTTTATCTGATTACTATCTGGCCATTTATCCACAATTTGTTTACAGGTTTCTCTCAATTGCTTTAATTGCTTAACATGCTCGGCATATAAAAAATTGTAATATATATTATCCATTAAGTTGGAAACTACATCAGCCTGAGAGATTGACATTAGCCTTTTTCGCAGAAGAACAAACCGAGAATTGATACCAGCTTCCTCTTCGGCAATTTCACAAGCTAAGGTGTAATTACTTCTTGAATTGGTGATTCCTTTTCCTAGAATTTGTTCGTTTTGATCTAAATAAATTGCTTTGGTAGTTGTTGACCCAAGGTCTATACCAATATAACAGTCCATTTTTACTCCTAAGATCTTCTTGCTTCAACCATTTGAAAATATGATTCAAGTCTGTTTTTAATATTAGCAGCACTAAAATAACGTGGATCCACTAAGTCAGATTCTATAAATCCCCCAGCTTTACCCGTTCTCTCTTCTACCTCACGCAACATTAACAATTGTCCAGCAGAAAACGAATTGCAGCTCTTGATTGAATTAATTAAAAAACCATCAGCCTCAAATTCTTTCATTGATTTTTCCAAATAATCAATTCGACCCGGAAGACTTAAATTGGTATAGCAGCCTAAACAATACTCAGCCAAGGTTTCTAGAGGACGAGTAGGATCGTGACGAAATCCGGTTAAATACAATCCACCAACTTTATTATAGGTAGCATCAACAATAACAGCACCCTCCTCATAAAACATTTTCCAAAATTCTCTAAAATGGGTCCAGTTAGGAGGACCTTCGGTTACAATACGAAATTTTTCGTTTTCTATTACTCCCTCTGGAGTAATTGGCCCTAGTTTCTTAGCAAGCCTTTCCTCTACTTCCTTGCGAAGGGTGCCATAATATTCTTCACAAGATTCCAAACCCCTAAAAGCTGAAAACATAGGTCCAACGTAATAAACTCCACCAAAATAAGCATCTATAGGAGAAGGACGATTTTGGGCAGATTTCCAAACTGTCACCAAATCCTCCTCAGCTCGCGCTGATGAAGCAAGATAATTTTTTAATAAATCCTCATCCAATTTATTTCCCGATACTTTTTCCATCAAAGGAATAACTTCATTACGAAGTTGTTTGACTACATAATCACGCATACCTGGTGTATATGAACCGTCACCTTGATAAGGAACATGCAGCATCGCAACAGGACAATTGTATTCTTCTCTTAATAACTCAAACCATTTTAAAAAGGTAAAACACCCCGTATAGCTTAATAACAGCAGATCAGGAGGAGGCAACTGACTACCGGTAGGCCCAATATTACCCTTTTTAAACATCCCAATATCACATTTTACATAAGTACATACATCTTCTGAATGCCCCATCTTTTCTGATTCTAAAATATACTCACCACTTTTCTTACGCATACCAGATTGAAGAGCATTTATTTCTGGATGAACGGGAAGCATTCCCATAGCCCAGATAATTTCATTGATGTTCCCAGGGACAAAAGTATAAACCACCTTCTTTTTAAGTTCTTTGGCATGGGATAATTTGTCAAAATGTCCGGCAATCATCTGCTTTTGCAAAACCATGCTTTTTTCTTTTTGTATCGATTCCATATTAGCCTTGCTCATACTTCACCCCACAACTTAATAGAGTCAGAAAAAGTTCCCGTCTGCTCCTTAATAACTTGAAATTGACCCGAATTCTCAGCAAAATTAAAAAAGGTAAAGGGTATGTTTTCTTTTGACAAAGCCACCTGTAACATTGGACGATCAAGCAAAGCAGGATCGCAAAAACTAGGTGAAATAAAAATCACTCCATCAGCTTTATTGGCTTTTACTGAATCAACTAAATACTCTCCTTTTTGTTGATCATCAATATACCTTGAAGCAGTACATGATCCGTCTTGTAAATAGGCTTCTACTAATGAATTAAGAGGATTACCATCCTCCTTAATATCCTTTTGAATATATCTGGATACTAACACCCAGTCATCATCAACGATGTAACACCCACTTTGCTCTATAGCTTTGATCAAACCAAGCGGAGGCTGCTCACAAAACAATCCAGATAATACTACTTTTATATTATCCATCTGATGATGTTTTTCTTTGACCACCTCAGTTAAAAACTGCTCAACTAATTCTGTATGCTCGGAAACCTCTAGAATATTGGACGCGCGTAATAAAAGATATAACTCATAACTGGAAACTACGTGAGGATGCTGAGAACGCAAAGCATACAACCGATCAATGACTTTTTTATTCTGATTATAAAGCTGAATAGAATTTCTAAGAGCATCATCGGTAATCTTATTTCCGATCAATTGTTCAAAATCATGACAAACATTTTTTAACTCATCATAGTAAAAAGCTCCGCCTATCTCTGCCTTAAAATTTTGAGGCAAATCCATGTACTTTATATACTTATCTTTAAATATCAATTTGGACATACCACTCAAATTACGTATGACATCGCAAATAGCGGGAAACAACATTCCATCCAGACAATCCAACTTACCGGAAAGGCCCAATTCAATGGTCGATCTAGGAATATGACATATATAAGATTGAAAATAAGCATCACCACGAATAATCTCTAAATTATCGCCCGCACCCATAATTCCAACTGGCAGCATGCCAGCAGCATGAATTATTTCTCGGGGGATATAAACCGGCATAAATCCAATAGCCTTAGCGTTATTCTTGTCTTTCCAATCTTTTACATAGGTCAGCTCCAGATCGTTGTAGAGGTTCTGACATTTGTTAATTATATCTTTTACACTCACCAATTTTCCTTTCTTTACGTTAACAAATACTGTTCTGTCTATTTCACGTTTACTATTGCCCTACTTTCCTTTACTTCCCATTAGCTGTTGGTCCATTTAGGGGAACGTTTTTCTAAAAATGAGTTAATACCCTCAACAGCATCTTTAGTAGACATAAGCTCCTTCAAATACAAATCCTCTAACTGCTTTATAGAGGCTTGGTACTCATTATAAGTAACCATACTGGCCGCTTTACAAGCAATTCGTATAGAAGAAGCGCTTTTGGGCAAAATATGTTCCACAATAAAAGTATCTAACATCTCACTCACATCACCTTCTTCAGCCACACCGTTAACCATTCCCCAATTTTTTAGTTGCTCAGCTGTAAAGTTTCGTCCTGTAAGAATCATCTCCGAAGCTACTGATCCTGAAACCTTTATAGGCAATAATACACAAGCGGGAGGTGGAAAAACACCTAGTGTGATCTCTGGTACGGCAAAAGAAGCTCTTTTGTTACAAAAAACCATATTACAAGCCAGAGCCAATTCAAATCCTCCACCTAAGCACATGCCGCTCACTTTGGCAATAATCGGAACTTCACTGCTCAAAACCTCTGATATTAGCGAATGAAACTTTGGCAACATATCATTTACCACTCCAGCAGTATGTTCCTCTACACTAGCGCCAAAGCTAAAATGCTTTCCTTCTCCTGAAAGAACAATCGCTTTAACCGAAGTTGACTCTGCTGTAATTCGTTTTATCTCACTAGAAAGTTCACTCATTAACTTGGCAGAAATGATATTAGCTGGCGCTGGTCCTAGTATAATATCTACCACTTGATTATCATACCTTTCATTAACTTTTATATATTCATAAGCCATAGCTTTCTCCTCATTACATCAGTACAGTAGAATCTCTAACTATCCTCCGCCTTAGGTAAGATTTTATTCAATAACTCTTCATCCCATGGAGATGCTTTGGCTAAAGATCTTCTCAATTCAAGAAAATCAACCTCTCTATTATTTCTAGGTCCTTCATTAAAGGCTCTAAAACCCGCTCTCGCCTCGGTCATCATATTAAGAGCCAACCAAGAACGATTAGTTTCAGAATTTCTTTGCCAATGCTCCAACTTCTTTTTGCGAAGCGATTCTAAAGTCTTAGCCATACAATCTGGCATAGTTAAAGCTAACGAGTAAGCAAATGACTCCACTTCTTTATCTAAAAGAGTTAAGTCTACTTCACAATCACTGGCTATTTGCTTGGCTTCTTCTTTATCTATACCAACTTTAAAAGCGCCAAAATGTGAATTACCCCATTCATCTGCCTCAGTTAAGTGAACAAAAGGATTAGGTATATATTTATCTTCACTAGCTTTTAAAACCGGAACTACTTTATTTATTAAACCAAGTCGCAAACTACGATGAGCCGACCAATGTTCGCACAAGGTACAAGATTCAATAGCATGATTAATTCCAACAAATAGATGTAAAAAGTCCGTTGATCCACCGTCAGGTGCCGAGCCATGCTTAGGTCCAGCTTGACCAAAACGAGCCGTATCCGCCGCGATTGTGTAATCACAGGCCATTCCAATTTCTTGACCTCCGGCAATACGCATGCCGTTAACTCTGTTAATCACCGGTTTATCACAGATTAATATATTGGTTACCATATCATTAAAAAGACGCATGTATTGTTTATATTCTTGCGGATTGCCAGCATAATATTCAGCATATTCCTTGGTATTACCACCTGTACAAAAAGCTTTATCACCAACTGCTGTAAAAATCACCGCAACTGCTGAGCGATCACAAGAAGCTTGTCTAAAAGCAAGAATTACTTCCTTTACTGCGGAAGTAGTATATGAATTAAATTGCTTTGGATTATTAAGCATAATCCAGTAATTATATAATCCCTCGACTTCATTACCTTTATTATCTTTCAATGGACGTTTCTCGACCAAAATTTCTTGATATTGAGTATCCGATACTAAATGATGATTTTTCATAAAAAACACTCCTAGGATTTAAAAAGTTATCAGTCTTCAGTCTTCTGTTATCAGTAAATTTACTTTAACTGATAATAAAAATTACATCTTGTGAACGAAGTCCGCACTATGGCACAAAAACAACTCGCTTATCTAATTTATGTTCCAGAGCCATCGGGATAACCTCATTAATTGTATCCAACGGTCTCTTCTCTACATTGTCTTGCAAATTGATTTTGCCGTTAAATATATCCTGTACAACATCTTGATAGTATTGTGGTCTACAACCCCAATTACCAAAAACATCCGCATCAAAAGCCATAATATTACTCAAACGAACATTTAGTTTTTCCATGGTAAAACCAACTACACCCAAGGTTCCCGCAAAAGACAACAAAGAAAAAGCGACATTCTGACCTGCGCTGGTACCACTGGTTTCAAAAACTTTCCATCTGCTAGTTGGAAATCCTTTTTCTTTAACCATGGTTCGTACTGCCTTTTTAACATCCCGCTCTGATAGTTTTTTAGAATTAATAGTAGTATTAGCTCCCATTTTAATAGCATGGTCCAACTTATTATCATCAATATCGATCGCTATTACGTGCGCACCTGCGTTTTTTAGGTGCTGTACCATATAGATTCCTATTCCACCAACCCCAACAACAATACTCAAATCTCCTATTTTAACATTACTTCTTTTTAAAGACTGATAAGGAGTAGTAATAGCGTCGGCAACAACTGATAATTGCCATAAATCAGTTCCTTTTAAATCGTCCGGTAAGACGCAAAGATGACGGGCCGGCACGACCGTATGTGATGCGAATCCTCCATCAAAATCATTACCAGGCATTTGTTGCAACTGACAAATATTGTCTCTTTCTTGTTTGCATAAATCGCATTCACCACAGGGCAGAACCGCCGGTATAATAACATTTTTTCCCAACAAGTCTTGATACGACTTTCCAGCTTCCACCACTCTGCCGCTTATTTCGTGTCCTAGTGTAATAGGAGCTTTTTTGGTCTTAACCTGCCCCATATAAAATGAAAGATCCGTATGACACAAACCACATCCAGCAATTTCTACCACCACCTGATCATCCTGAATTTCATTAATCGTAAATTCTTTTCTTTCCAACGGCTCAGTCGGCTCACCTAAAGTATAATTGTACGCGTTGATAGGCTTCATTATTTACCTCCAAGTAAATCTCTTATTAAAGAATAAAGTATATAGTGTTAATAAAATTATAAAATTCGTCTCCTTACGAAAAAGCCTTCATACCAGTTAACTTTTCACCCAAAATTAAAGAATGTATATGCTCAGTACCCTCATAAGTAACTACCGTCTCTAAATCCAACATATAACGACCGGTAAGATACTCATTATGTATACCATTTGCCCCTAATAATTCTCTACATGTACGCGCAATATCCAAAGCCTTACGACAATTGTTCATTTTGGCCATTGACACATGATAATATTGCATCCTATTAGTTAGTTTTAATTCTGCTAGACGTTTGGCCATCAATTCCATTGAGGTAAGTTCTGTCGCCATCCAAGCTATTTTATTCTGAATTAATTGATGACTAGTAAGAGGTTTATTATCAAACTGCGGTCGATCAGACAAGTATTGAACTGTTTCCTCTAAACAAGCCTTAGCTGCTCCTATAACTCCCCAGGCGATACTATACCGAGCGCTGTTAAGGCATTTTAAAGCGCTACCTAAAGATTTGGCTCCTGGTAACAGCGCTGATTCTGGAACGGTTACATTATCCAAAAACAATTCCGCGGTATCACTGGTTCGAAAACTCCATTTACCTTTCATTGACCTGGCTTCAAAACCCGGTCTATCAGTTTCAACCACAAAACCACGAATCTTTCCATCCAGCTTGGCCCAAATCACAGCCACATCAGCCATAGTACCATTGGTTATCCAACACTTCGCGCCATTTATTCGGTATTCATTGCCAATTTTCTCGGCTCTAGTAACCATTCCTCCTGGATTGCTACCGAAATCCGGTTCCGTCAAGCCAAAGCAACCTATGGCATCAAGCTTCCCCAATGGTTCTAACCAGGTTTTCTTCTGCTCCTCTGATCCAAACTCTTTAAAAGGAAATATTACCAATGCCCCTTGAACACTGATTAAACTACGAATAGTAGATCCGCCTCGTTCTAGTTCACTCATCACTAAACCATAAGTCATAGGATCAAGATCACCAGCAACAATGAGTTCTAAAATTCCTAGTTCAGCCACGCCCTTTAGTAAATCCTTAGGAAAAATTCCTCGTTCCTGATTTTCAGTCATTTGAGGAACTACTTCACGGTCAACAAACTTACGAACCGCATCACAAATGGCTCTCTGTTCATCGTTCAAATCATTATTCAATTCAAAAATATCTTTAATAGTTTCTAATGCTGCATCCA
>CAZJDM010000039.1:0-31535 GCA_964544765.1 uncultured bacterium | reverse complement strand
ATTGGGCAGATCCAGATGGATGAATTCATGGGCATTGATGGAAAAGTCTCTGTGAATGAAGGTGACGAAATTGATGTTTATATTGATAAATTTGAAGATGATCGTGGAATGATGATCTTATCTAAACATAAAGCGGATATGATGAAGGCTTGGGACCAGATTCAAGCAGCCACAGAACGAGATGAGGTTATTGAAGGAAAAATTATTAGTAGAGTAAAAGGTGGGTTAGCGGTAGATATCGGAGTAAAAGCTTTTCTACCAGGATCACAGGTTGATTTAAGACCGGTCAGAGATTTGAATAAATTACTAGGTCAAACCTATAAATTTAAAGTTATAAAATTTAATAAAAAACGAGGGAACATTGTCCTTTCTCGTCGTGCTTTACTGGAAAAAGATAGAGAGACATTGAAGAAGAAAACTCTTGATCAAATTCAAAATGGTAAAATACTGGCGGGTATTGTTAAGAATATCACTGATTATGGCGCATTTATAGATTTAGGTGGTATAGATGGGTTATTACATATAACAGACATGTCTTGGGGACGTATTTCTCATCCTTCTGAATTGTTTCAGGTGGGTGATGATATCAACGTAAAAATATTGAATTATGATGAAGAAAAGCAGAGAGTTTCTTTAGGTTTAAAACAAATTTTACCTGATCCATGGCAGAAAGCGGCGGAAAATTACAATGTTGATCAGAAGGTTAAAGGTAGAATTGTTAGTATAGCTGACTATGGAGCGTTTGTGGAACTGGAAGACGGCATAGAGGGTCTGATCCATGTATCTGAAATGTCATGGAACCGAAGAAATAAAACTCCTGCTAAACTGGTAGAAATTGGTCAGGAAGTAGAAGTAGTTATATTAGATATATCACCAGAAAATAAACGTATATCCTTAGGTATGAAACAGATTATGCCTAATCCTTGGCTGGAGATTGCCAAAAAATATGATATTGGTCAGGAGATTACGGGGAAAATACGCAATATCACTGATTTTGGAATATTTGTTGGTATTGAAGAAGGTATTGATGGTCTTATTCATATATCGGATATATCCTGGACCGAACGAGTTAAACATCCTTCTGAGCTATTTAAGAAAAGCCAAGAAATTAAGGCTAAAGTTCTTAATATTGATATTGATAATGAACGCTTCTCTTTAGGAATTAAGCAATTAGAAGAGGATCCATGGATCAAGGTTGTAGAGGATCATCCAGAGGGTTCTAAAGGTAGTGGTAAAATTGTTCGTGTATCAGATTTTGGTGTATTTGTAGATTTAGGAAATGGAATTGATGGTCTTATTCATTTATCTGAATTGGCTGAAGAAAAGGTTGAGGATCCTACCAAAGAATTTAAAGAGGGTGATGAAATTGAATTTGTTGTTCAGTCAATTGACTCTGGTGAGCGTAAGATCTCTTTAAGCCGTAAAAGATTATTAACAGACGATGCTAGTCAGAATGTGGAAGACTATAACAAAAAAATAGATAAAACTCCTAAGAGTGCTATGGGCGAAGCCTTACAAAAGGCTCAACAAGAGAAGGAAAATAAGGAGTCACCTTTACCAGAAGCATCAGAAGAAGCACCAGAAGAAGTCTCAGAAAACGAAGTTAATACTTAATCTTAGTGAAAAACCATAAATATGATAGGTGTTTTTGATTCAGGGATTGGGGGAGTGACGGTCGTAAAGGCTATATCTGATACACTCTCCGAATATGACCTGATTTATTTCGGTGATTTGGCTAGAAGTCCCTATGGGAACAAGAGTCCTAAAATGGTTACAGAGTATGCCTTGGAGAATACTAAGTTCTTAATTGACAAGGGAGCCAAAATTATTGTTATAGGGTGTAATACTGCTTCAAGTTATGCTACTCAACATATTTCTGAAAAATTTCAGGTTCCCATTTTTGAAGTTGTATCACCGGCTGTACAGTCTTCATTACAAGTAACAAAAACCAAAAACATCGGTATAATTGGTACAAGAGGAACTATTGCCAGTGGGGTATATAAAAGAAAAATTACAGATATAAATGAGTCAGTGAAAGTTTATTCAAATGCATGTCCGTTATTAGTTCCTTTAGTTGAGGAAGGGTGGTTAGGTAAACCTGAGACTAGCAAGATTCTAAAGAAATATCTACATCCGCTTAAGGGTAAACGTATTGATACTGTTATTTTGGGATGTACCCATTATCCATTGTTAAAGAGCGTTGTAAAAAGAATTATGGGTAAAAATGTTCATGTTATTGATTCTTCCTTATCTGTTGCTAGTTCCATTAAAGAATTTCTTCTACAATCTCCTGAAATAGAACAGAAACTTTCCAAAAAAGGGAAATTAAGGCTACTAGCTTCTGACATTACCAAGCAATTTGAAAAAATGGCCAAATCAATTTTAAAGAAAAATGTTCCCTTAGAATATTGGAGATTGTAATTTAATCCGATATGAACTAAATTAATACGATGTGCAGGTTTCACTCGCACATTTTTTAAGTTAATATAGAGGTCTAATATGAAATATCATCCTGTATTGTGGATTTTAGCGACTTTAGGTGGAATTTTTATTTTTGTTGTATTCTTTTCCTTTATATTGTTGGCTTTCACAGTGAGCCAAATTGGAGAAATTGCTCAAGACAAATCATCAATTAATATTGATGGTGATTATCAATTAGGAGTAGTAGAGATTAAGGGCTTAATAACTGACTCTAAAAAAATTATTGAAAGGCTCAATAATTTTGCTAGCGATCAAGATATTAAGGGTATAATAGTTAGGATCGATTCCCCAGGAGGAGCGGTTGCTCCAGCTCAAGAAATATACCTGCGCATTAATGAAATCAAGAAAAAGAAAAAAGTTATAGCAAGTTTAGCGAGTGTGGCAGCTTCAGGGGGTTATTATATTGCGGCTGCTTGTGATAAAATTGTCGCAAATCCGGGAACGCTCACAGGTAGTATTGGGGTAATTGCCCAAAGTTTAAATATGCAGGAATTATTTAAGTTTTTAAAATTAGATCCCATTGTACTTAAATCAGGTAAGTATAAAGATGTATTATCTCCTCATAGAAAATTATTACCTGATGAACGTAAAATGATGGAAAAATTGATTGGTGATATACACAATCAATTTAAAATGGATGTGTCGAGAGGTCGAGGAATGTCTTTAGCTGAGGTTGAAAAGATTGCTGATGGCAGGGTTTTAACAGGATTTCAAGCTCTTGAATTTGGATTGATTGACTCCTTCGGAGGATTAGATGAAACTGCAAAGTTATTAGCTGGTTTAGCGGGGTTGGAAGGTAAGTATGATTTGGTTTATCCTTCCAAGAATAAGATGTTATATTTGGAAGAATTTTTCCAACAAGTAAATTCTTTAATGAATGTTTTTGGACAGATGGTGGTCAGTAATCGAGTTATATAGATAGATTGCTAGATTACGCTTAAAAAGCCAATTTCTGCGCAATCTAGGTAGAACATGTGGAGGGGGTATGAAAGGCGCCTTAAAATTAATCAAACTTTTGATAATAGTTGGAGCCGGTCTGGCTGGATTTATATTTTGCATGAAAAACCAGGTGGAGGTTGATGTAAATATTTTTGGGGTATCTCAAACCAAGATTTCTCTATATTTACTTATATTAGGATCATTTTTTCTGGGGATCGTTATTACAGCTATATATGGTTTGTTTGAGTTTTTATCTATGTTTAATCAAATTAGGTTGTTAAAGAAAGACTTAAAAAAGACTGAAAAAGAATTAGATTATTTAAGAACCTTACCTATAGAACAGAATATTATTGATGAACAATCAAATCATAATAATAACTATGAACAAGGTAGGGTACCGATGATGGGAAGGAGATACGCGGAGAGATATGCTGATGACGATGAAGAAATTAAAATGAAAGAAATATCAACAAGTTGATGGTGAAATTGATTAATGGAAACATATGCCATTTGGTTTATAGTTACAATTCTGGCATTTATTGTTGGAGTGTTTGTGGCATTAGTTTTCTTCATGAAATCAGGAATTAAATTTCTCAAATCTCGAAATGAGGGTTCAGAACTAAAGAAAACATTAGATCTATATGGCACAGCTTTAGACTATTTAATCAAGCAGAAATATCAAGAAGCCAACCAGGTAGTTACGAATATAGTCCAGATAGATACTGATAATTTAGATCTATACTTTATTATTGCTGAAATATGCAGGAACACAGGGGAGATCAACAAAGCTTTGCGAATACATGAAAATATATTAGTTAGGGAGCCTGATGATCAATCTGTTGTGAGGAAAACCTTGTATGAAATGGCTCTGGATTATCGATGTGTCGGTTTAATTGATCGTTCTATTGAGATGTTGGATCAAGTGTTGTCTTTGGGAGACAAAAGTCATCAGGTACTTCAGCTACTATTTGATATTTTGGTTGAACAGGGTGATTGGGAAAGAGCTTATCAGGTATTAAATAAAATTCAAAAAATTACTAAAATAGATAAAAGTAGCCAAAAAGCTTTTATATTAGTTCAGATAGGTAAGAAATTTGTAGATATGAGAGAGTATAAAGAAAGTAGAAAGTACTTCAGTAAAGCAATAGCAGAGAATAAAAATTGTACCATAGCTAGGTTCGAATTAGCATTATTGATGGAAAAAGAAGGGAAATTGATCAAAATGCTGCATTTATTTAAAGAGATATTTGGACCGATTGTGACCATTAATATTCTTATTCTAAATTACTTGGTAGAGTTGATGGAACAAGGGATATTATCGACTCAGGAGTTTGTGGGACAAATTGACTTATACCAAAAAAAAGTAGAAGAAACAGCCTATATTAGGTATTATATGATTGTTTATCATATAAAAAATCAAAACCTAGATGAGGCTAAGAATACCTTAGTACAGTTATTAAAAGATTATCCAATATTTTTAGATGGAGTTCCTTTTATTAAAAAGATTTGTTTAGATAATCAAAGGGATTCATTTGTAAAGGATCATTTGTTAGAGATATTTAATTGGATGGGAGACGAATATTTTAGACGATTTTCGTGTTGTGAATGCGGTTTTGGAACTAAATCATATTATTTGAGATGCCCTAAGTGTGGGTTATTGGATACTTTTGGCGTTTCTTGGGCGATGGAGAAAGTATGAAAGATCAAAAGCAGAATGTTAGATTAATCTGTCATAATATTTTATCAGATTGTTTAATCAACAAAAGAGATTTAGAGGCATCGATAAATACCGAATTTAGTAAGTATCAACTTTCTGATCGCGATAAGAGGTTCGCATATGAAATATGTTTAGGAACGGTTCGGTGGAAGTTAAAGTTGGAGTGGATCGCCGTGACAACGGCTAAAAGGAACATTGATGAAATTGAACCAGATTTATTGATACTATTGATATTAAGTATATATCAACTCTTATACATGGATAAGGTCCCACCTAGAGCAGTGGTTCATGAAGGAGTTGAATTGTGCAAAAAATTAAATAAATTTAAGGCCAAGAATTTTATAAACGCGGTGTTGAGAGGAGTTTCCAGACAGATTAATTTCTATCGTAAAATTGAAAAAAGATCTTTAAATGAAGAATATTATTACGCGTTGTTATCTTATCCGCAGTGGTTAGCTGAGAAATGGAAAGAACGGTTTGGAATTGAAAGGGCCGCTCGTATTATGTATGCAAGCAATCATCCAGGGCCAGTTACGATTAGAGTAAATAAATTGAAAATAGAAGGTTCCTTTGATGATTTTTCATCCTTGATGCTAAAAAATTATCATTTAAAAATGATTAGAAGACCATTGGGAGGATGCTATCATCTTGCCTCTTTTGCTAATATTAATGAGAGTCAAGAGTTTTCAGATGGGAAGTTATATATTCAGGATGAAGTTTCTCAAATGGCCTCATATGTTTTGCAACCTGAGGAGAATGATAGAATTCTTGATTGTTGCAGCGCTCCTGGTGGAAAGTTAACTCATATTTATGAGCTAGCTAATGGTAAAGCGGATATAGTCGCCATAGATAAATCTGATGATAAGATCAAGTTGATTGAAGAAAACTTAAGTCGACTTGGAGTTACCGGAGTTGAAGTCATTAAGGGAGATGCTAGTGAATTCAAGAGTAAGAAGAAATTTGACAAGATATTAATTGATGCTCCTTGTTCAGGTTTAGGTATTGTTCGTCGTTATCCTGATATAAAATGGAAAAGAACAAAGGAAGATTTTACATCTTTATCAACAATTCAATTCGCTATATTAGACAATTGTAGTAAATTGTTGAAAAAAGGTGGGTACTTAGTTTATAGTGTGTGTTCTTTTGAGGAAGAGGAAACCAGTAAGGTGATAGAAGATTTTTTGAAAAAAAGTAACAAAAATGGAAAAAACAAATTTGAATTATGTGATATTTTAGATATAGTTCCGCCCGCTTATCGTAAGACATTTATCAACAATGACTGGTTCTGGAGTATTCCAGAGTCCCAGGAAGGAATGGATGGTTTTTTTATAGCTAAATTAAAGAAATTGATTTAAAAAATTGATAGAAAATAAGTTATTTCTAAACATGGGTGTCAAAATATGCAAAAACGATTAAAAATTTATTTTTCAATATTAGTATTGGGAGGATTAGTTACTCTAGTTTCTCAGAATAATATCTGGGGAATAAATATGACTTTTAGAAGCTTTGATGTTGTAAAGGATTATTTCATAAATCGGATTGCTAAAGCTGAAAATAGGATATTGGTAATTACATCAGTTTTAGCTTCTACCGATATCGCAACTGCTTTGATTTTGGCTGATTATAAGGGAGTTACAGTAAGAGTTTTAGTTAATAAGACAGAGGCATTGAAGCCGTATTCTAGATTTGATTATCTAAAAAGAAATGTCATTAATGTTAAAAACATCTTATTTAAGGGTAATTTCAGGTATAGTGTGATAATTATTGATAACAATACTTATAAATTACATAGTGATTTGTCTAAAAAAACTTCCAAAAAACGTTATTGGTTGGAAATAGTTGAGGAAAAAGAAACGACTGATTTTTTTGTTACAAAATATCATAATTTTTATATAAGTGGTACGGTGGTTGATCCAGGTTCTTTTCTTTTTCAATTGCCTAATAAGCGTTTAGGTAGAAAAAAATATGTTGTAAGAAAACGTAATAAAAGGTTACCACAATTGACTATTCTACAAAGAAAAGAAGTTGAAAGGAAAATTAATGGAGGAAGTGTAAAATCGACAATAGAAAAAGTAAAAAAAGCAAAAAAAGTTAAAAAGTCATCTGTTGAAAGTGAGAAATTGATAACTTCCAAAACGAACACTAAAGCACCTAATCAGATAGATCCAAATCAAGATAAAGATGTGGGTCCCAAGCAACCTTTTGAGTTGGAGCAAATTAAAGAAAAGGAATTTCCTGATATAGAAATTTTATAATTTTATAAAGGAAAAGGAATAAATTATTAATGAAAGAGCAACTGGCGATACTTGTAATAGATAAATTGGTTCAGAGTATGTGCTCTTATTTTAGAGTATCGGTATCTGGGCATGAAGTGATCCCTAAACGTAAATCTGCGGTAATTATTGCTAATCATGGTAGTTGCACCGGTTATGATGGTATTGTATTATCTCAAAAAATATATGAGATTACTGGACGCATGCCTCGTATTATGGTGCATCCTTCCTGGTTTAAATCAAAGGCCCTTACGGTTTTAATTAACAAGTTTAACCTGATCGAAGCTAAACATAGTAAAGCGATAGAAGTGTTAGAAGCTGGAGACTTATTAATTATTTTTCCTGAGGCTGAAGAGGGGAATTTTAAACCAGTAGAAAAAAGTTATCAGCTTCAATCCTTTAAAAAAGGGTTTGTTTATTTAGCAGCTGAAGCTGGTTGTCCAGTAATTCCGACTTGTATCGTTGGAGCAGAGGAAGCAAACATTAATCTAGGAAAAACTTCCATATTAAAAGATATTTTAAATCTGGATCTACCTATTCCTTTAAATTTATTTCCTTTACCGTCCAAGTGGCACATACAATTTTTAAAAAGAGAAAGTGTTTCTATTCTCAAAGGGAAACCAAGGAATGAATTAAATAAAGAAGCTAATCGTTTTAAATTAAAAATGCAAAAGAAGATTAAATCACTAGTTGAATCCAGGGAATATGTGTATTTCCCAGAAGGATTGACCAATTTCTTAGAGGAAATGCAAGACTATTTACTATCGATAGATTTTTCAAAATTGTTTCATTAAAATGATGTAGTATGCGGACAAGGTATTTAATTAGAGTAGTGTGGTATGCGAACAAGTTGTTTAATTAGAGGGGTGTAATATGCGAACAAGTTTCTTAATTCTTTTTTTTCTTCCTCTTCTTATAACTGGGTGTAGGTGTGGTGAGGAAAGTAAAAAACGAAGCCCTAGGCAGGTGGTCATGGCTTATTTGGAAAAGGTTTTTAATATAACTGATCATTCCGAAAAGGATGATTTATTGCGATTAACAACAGGAGATTTGAAAGCAACATTGATAAATACTGATAAAGAAACTTTTGAAAGAGATTACATCCGTAGAAAAATTGACGTTGAAAGTTTTGAGGTCACTGACGTAGAAGTACAGCCTAAGAAAAAGGCTATTGTTACATTTAAATTGCAATATAAGGAAATCGGTGAGGGGAGTGAGGATCTGGTAAGGACCGTTGAAAATCATGTGGGTTTGGTTATGGAACGTGATCGGTGGTATATTGAGGAGATAATGCAGGGAGATAGTGTTATGGATTTCCTTATTGGTAAAGTTATTCGCGTGAGAAAAAAGAAAAAAGAGTCAGAAACTTTTTCTAGCGATACTGAATAAGCACCATAGGGCGGCCTTCGGCCGCAGCCATCCGTTTTTTCTGTCTTCCGTTTTCAGTTAAAGGTAATTTTTCTGAAGACTGGGGACCGAAGATTGATGACTCTTACTAATAATTAGAAGACTTTAGAGTAATAATACATCCAAGGCGTTTATATCAATGGAAAATATTAATCTTGATGAATTACGTGGAGCATTCCAACAGTACTATGACAGAGAAATGAATCTATTTTTTTCTGGATCAGAAGAAATTTTTAAATCCGTACTTTATTCTACTTTGGATGGAGGTAAGAGAATTAGGCCTTTGTTAGTTCTTTCCATGTCTAGCATGTGTAAAGGGTCATTAGAGGAGTCTTTAATAATTGGATCATGTATAGAGATGATACATACTTTTTCTTTAATTCATGATGATTTACCTGCTATGGATGATGATGATTATAGACGTAATAAACTATCAAATCATAAGAAATTTGGGGAAGCAACGGCTATCTTAGCTGGAGATGCTTTATTAAACGAATCAATTCGTTTTTTCTTGCTTAAAATGTCTGAATTGCCATTGAATGACTTCAATCGAATTCATCGCATCTTGATTCATATCCTGGATTCATCTGGTATCAGGGGGATGATGTTGGGGCAGGCTTTAGATATTGCCAAAACTTCTTTGGAAGATAAGGCTTTAGAGGATGAAGTAATAAATATCCATCAAAAAAAGACTGGAAAGCTTATTCAGGCATCTATTATATCAGGTGCTTTTACCAATTCTCATTTAATGGATGAAATGGGGACTTATTTTGATATTGTCAAATTGGGGAGAGATTTGGGTTTGTGTTTTCAAATCATGGATGATTTGTATGGCGAATTGGCTTCTTTTAATAAAACAGGAAAAACACCCAAAAAAGACAATATGTTAGGTAAAATGACATATCCACGCGCTGTTGGATTAGATAGATCGAAAAAGAAAGTTGAACAACTATTAAGTAATGCAGAAAATATCATTGACAAGATAGTCCAGAAACATAAATTCGATAAGAATAATGCTATGTTAAACATAGTGGAAATCTTTCATCAAAGGCTTGATTCGATTTAACTTTCTTTACTTTTGACTAACATGGATATCCAGTTATCTATGCTGGACAAATATAGAAGCCTGAAACATTTTAAGAAAAAATCATTTACTCTCCTCAAAATATTAATATATTAAAAGTAAAAAAAATGTTGACTAGTGCCAAAGTATATTATATCTTTGTTGTCGGTGAAAGGGTCAAGCCTGTGTGTATTGATGCTTTTAATGAAAAAAGCCATAAATATTTAATATAAAAGGTCCAATTATGAAGAAAATCATGCAAAATCGCTATCCTAATTCTGCCGCGTTATTTCAGTTTTGTAAAATGGTTTTAAGTGAAAAATATAATAATTCTCGAGTAATAGATCAAGATATTGGTCAAATTTTGGATTATGATCCTGCTGACTGTAGTCATTGGAAAAAGGGACGAAAAAATATCAAATCTGTGTATGCCATTAAACGATTATCGGAACATTTGGAAGTTGATGAGAATATTATTTTTGATGTGGTTTCAGGGGAAATGGATTTAGATGAAGCATATTTTGAATATTTCGGATATAGAAATTTCTCTATAGATCAGGATGTCAAAGAATCAGCAAGAAAAGAATTTTACAGGAAAAATCCTGGGAGCTGGTCAAGAGAAAAAGAAGAAGATTTTTATAATCAATATAAAATAGATCGAAGCAAAATCAACGCCATTATTGATGAGATTTATGGACGTATAAATTTTTCAGAGGTGCCATTATATCTTCCAGAAGTTGTAAGCTGTTATGAAGATCTCGATTTAGAGCCAACTGACGAGCTTTTACCAGAAGTTGCGAAGTTAACCAAGGTTGATGATAAAAGATTTGTAATTCGTTATAAAGCTGGTCAGATGAAAGCGTATGTCAGATATGCGATTGCTAGAGAATTAGGTAATTATTTTATCAATAAAGATAAATACTTAACTAGTAAGGTTGTTACACCAACTCCCGTTCAAGAAGCAGAGAACTCTTTATTTGCCGGGAAATTGTTAGTACCAACTAAACATCTGAAGAAAGTTGTACAAAATCTTTCCCTGAAAAAGGACTTATTAGTACAGATGACAGATATCTTTTGGGTATCCAAAACCCTAATTAGTTTGCGTTTTAAAGATTATATCGAAAACGGCGACTAATAATTCCGTAGAATTATTCACATTTCTTTATTTTTTTCTTAATATTATAATTTTATTGCCGAAGAAACTTGATAAGTATAGAATAATATACCAAAGCAAAATCATACCGTGTTTAAGTATATTATTTTCTTATGATTTATTAAAGGTAGAGATATGGTTTGTCCTATCAAATCAGCTTCTATAGTCGATAAAGATGGTTATTCCAGAAGTAGTTTGCGGAAAATTTTAGTTCAAATCGGCATTCAGCAAGTGGAGGTCCATGCAACTGGTGAAGAATTTATCGCGACTTTAAAGATGAATAAGCCTTGTGAGTTATTATTATTGAGTTTAGAACTGGATGAAATGGATGGTTTTAGTATTTTAAATCTTTTAAAAACTTACGATCAGTACGCAGAAGTTCCTGTAATAGTATTAGCCCAAAATCTTGAAAAACGTGATTTAGTTCAAGCTGCTAACCTTGGAGCTATTGATTATTTGCCCAAACCTTTCAATATAAAAATTGCTCAAGAAAAGGTGGCCAAAGCTGTAGAGTCCTTGAATAAATCTAAACCTATTCAAAAATACCTAAGTGCTATTACCCATTATATTAAGATCAAGAGATTAGATAAGGCTCGACAGGTAGTAGACGCCTTTTTGGAAAAATTTCCCAACAATATTAGGGGTAGGTTTTATCGGGGTTTTTTGGAGTTGAAAGAAAAGAAAGCTAAACAATCAATAGCAACTCTGCAGGAAATTATTAAAGATAATCCAGCTTTTATCAAGGCCTATAAACTTTTGGTTAAAATATATGAGGCCAAAGGAGATAAGGCTTCAGTTAATAAATATAGGGAGATGGAGTTTGAGCATAATACCAATGACATAACAGGTATTATGCAATTGGTTGAAGATTTTATTAAAGATAATGACCTGGAAAGAGCTATAAAATGGCTCAATGTCGTAATCTCAGTAGATGTTAATAATGTTACTGCCCTGAATTTATTAGGAAAATTGCATGCAATGCAAGAAGATTATGACAACGCCGGTGAGGTATTTAAAAGGTGCTATAAAATAGAAAAAACTAATGACTCTTGTTTATTCTTAGCTGATGAAGCTATTAGATCAAATGAAGTTACTGTTGCAGCTGAATATTTAAGTCATGTTACTTTTGACGAAAATCACCCAGATCTGATGCTTAGAAATGCGGACATGGCTTTAGCTGAAAAACGATTTTCATTAGCAGAATCCCTGTATGGTAAATTGACATCGGCTAATCCAGGAAATACGAGAGCGTTGATTGGTTTAGCTAAGACCAATTATTTCACAAACAATTTAAGCGATGTTAAGGGGTATATTGACAAGGTTTTAAATATTGATCCTAATAGTACTGATGCGAATCTACTATTAATTGATGTTTTCTTTAGAGAGGAAGGTACGGATATTTCAGATGAAATTGAAAATTTAGTCGAAAATGTACTAGGAGATTATAGGAATCTTGGTGTCGGCAAAGACATGGCTAGGAGATTTTTGGATAAATCTATGCCTGATAGAAGCTATAAGATTTATCAACGCTTAGTATCAAATTTTTCCGAGGATATTGACTTGCTATTAAAAACAGGTAGGTTAGCTATTTTTCTTGGTAGTATGGTAAGAGCTAATGAATACTTTAGCGTTGCGAAAAATATTGATCCTGAAGATATGGGTGTTAAATTATTAGAATTGGAAATGAAGGCTGGTCAAAATCCATCATTAGAGATTTATAACGAACTAACTACTCTTGATACCAAAGAAAACACAGATTCTAATGTTGCAATGGTTATAGCTAAAGTATTATATTCAATGAATAAGATAAAACAAGCTAAAGATTATGTTGAAAAGTCTTTAAAACTAGATGAAACTAACTTCTATTCTTTGCAATTAATGGATAAGTTGGACGAGGGAATAAAAAGAGCTTCTTAAAGGTAAGTTGTCAATAAGTGTCGGTAACTTACGTAATCTGCCGATCGCAAGTTAAAATGATCGAAAAACAATATCTGGTATTGAGAAATCTTTTAGATTTGGATCGGTGTATATTTCAATCTTGCCTTTGAAATAAGATTGAAAGAGAGCAATAAATTGTTTGTTGACTCGAATTACACTTTTGTTGGGCGTTAAGTCGATTTTGATCCATTTGTTATCAGATATTTGCAAGTATAATTTCTGTTTATCAATTGAAAGATTTTCATCTTGAAAAGTACTTTGTATTTCAATAACCGCTCTTTTTATTTCCTCCCACAAATAGGAGTATTCTTTGAATCTTGTGTGGAAGGAGATGCTGATATAATTCATTTCCACAGATTTTAAGGATGTTAAAAAGGATTTAATTATGAAGAACCAAGGTAAGACAACAAACATAATAAATCCGAAGGTTAGAGAAATAGTATGTAAATAGTGATCAGGGTCTAACTTGGTAAGGAAAAATTGACTGATAGTTAGAAAAAGTATACATCCAAAAAAGCCATATGTTGAGAACCATAAGATAGTATTGGGAATGGCTACAAATAGTTTTCCTAGATTCGAAGTGCTTTTAGTGAAGAACAATTTTTCTCGTTCTTCAAGAGCCCTTAGTTCAAAATAGGTTTGGACATCTTCATCAAAATGATCGATTTGACCAATTTTTCGCCAAATTTCTAGTTCTTCATCAAATTTGCATTTGATGCGTGCTATATAAGATTTCAGCTTTAAAATATTTGTGTTTTTAGGAGCTAGGACTAAGAGATTATTGATAATGTCTGAAGCTGCGTCGAAATCACGATTTTTTATAGCTTTTTTGGCTGAGTCAATATGAAGCATATTATTTCTCATTTAATAAATAATCAATATCACCTTACTTATTAATTTAATCGGTCCTTTTGGATAAATCTTAACCGTAAGGGGGGAAATAAGGACTATTACTCAAGTAACCTAGGATAATGCTTGATTAAGCTTAATCAATTTGATAACTGAAATGATATGGATATACCTATAGACACCTTATTGCCAAATGATATGCGCTTGTCATTAGATGATTATCTTATTCCAATGAATAGATCTGATGCTTTTGGTCCATCATTACCTCAAGAAGGATGGATTAAACCCTTACAAAATAAATGGAAGAATATAGATTTAGAGATAGGTTCAGGTAATGGCCATTTTTTGGTACAAAAGGCTGTCCAAAGCCCTAAAACCCTGTATCTTTCTATAGAAATAGCGTTCAAAAGAGTGACCAGATTATACGAAAAAGCTAGCAAGCGTGGTTTGGATAATATAAGGCTTTTGCATGGTGATGCTGTTCACATTTTGGCTAGAATACCTAGTAATTTATTAAATACTATTTATTTGAATTTTCCCGATCCATGGCCCAAGAAAAGGCACATGAAAAGGCGCTTTTTTTTTCGTGATGTCATGTATGACGAGGTAAAACGTTGCCTTAAAACGGGAGGTGAGTTTATTCTAGCTACCGATGTAAAGGAATATGCTACTCAAGTAGCTGATATTTTAGAAAAAGATAGTTTTTGGCGGTCCATTTTTTTTCCAGAAATTATCGTTAATAATTTTAATGGTTATCCTCGGTCTTCATATGAAGAGAAATGGAGGAAAAACGGTAAGTTAATATATTACTTGGGATTTGAGAAAATAAAAAGTTTTTAAAAAAAGGAAGAATATTGAGAGATTATAAGTTAAATAAACATATACAGGTAAGTTTGTTTGGATTAGTAGAGGGGCTATCTGACTCCGGGGCTTTATTGGTTTTTAAAGTGGTGTCTGGTGAGGTTGAGAACTTGGATGATGATGGTATTAAGACAATGAAAGCCGATAATTATGATAAAGAAAAAAAGATCGTTTTAGAAATAAGTAGGGAATTTGTTGACAAGTTGTTGGTGGAACTTGATGAAAATACTTTGGATTCAAATTGGTTAGAAACTAGTTTTTGTAAGGTTATTGAACATGGAGGAGGAGAAATAGCCCACTTGAAAATAGAGATGTTACCTTCTTCTGTAGACAAATATTTAGGTCGATTATATGTTTCTTTTAAGAAAGGTAGATATAAAAGGAAACATTCCTATGAGTTAGGGTTGGCCGAAGCGATTATTATTGCTTTAAAAAGTAGCGCTCCTATATTTTTATCCTCTCAGTTATATAGTTGCTTAGAACATCGATATCCTCAAATAGCTGATGACCAGGACTTAGTTGCTCCTGAGGAGAAATATTCTCTTTTATTAGAGAATATTCCATGGGAAGGCTTTGGGCGTTATAAGATGTAATTTTTTTGATGACCCCTTGACAAATTATCGATTCGCATTATGTTATTGCTGATTTTGATGTGTGAAAAGTGCATCTTGTAGTGTTTTAGGCGAAATTATCTTAAGAGGGGGGGGGAGATTTACATCATATCTAATCAGTAGAAATTCAGTTAGAAACTTTAATTTTAACCAGTGTAATTACTTACATAAGGAGATTTAGATGAATATTAGACCATTACATGATCGAATATTAGTTAAAAGAGTAGATGAGCTAGAAAAAACCAAGGGAGGTATTTATATTCCGGAAACCGCTAAAGAAAAACCTATGGAGGGAATTGTGGTAGCTGTAGGGAATGGTAAATTAACTGATAGTGGTGAGCTTAGAAAGTTGGAAGTTAAAGAGAGTGATAGGATTTTATTCAGCAAATATTCTGGTACAGAAGTAAAATTGGACGGAGTTGAGCACTTGGTCATGAGAGAAGAAGATGTATTGGGTGTAATTGAGAATTAATATAATTATTTCAATATACTAAACTATATAATATATAATTTAGATTAATAAAATTTAAAATAAAAGGAGAGACATTATGTCAAAAATGATTAGTTTTGGAGATGAAGCCCGGCGTAAGATTCTTAGCGGTGTTAATACGCTTGCTGATTCGGTTAAGATTACATTAGGACCAAAAGGTAGAAATGTAGTTATCGATAAAAGTTATGGGTCTCCAGTTATCACTAAAGATGGAGTTACAGTTGCTAAAGAAGTTGATCTAGAAGATAAGTTTGAGAATATGGGTGCTCAGATGGTAAAAGAAGTGGCTTCAAAGACCAGTGACATAGCTGGTGATGGTACCACCACTGCTACTGTTTTGGCCCAAGCCATGTATAGAGAAGGTATTAAGTTAGTAGCTGCTTCTCATAATCCGATGGAAATTAAAAGAGGAATTGATGCTGGGGTTAGTAGTATTGTTGAATCACTAAGAAAAATGTCTAAACCAACTCAAGATCCTAAGGAAATTTCACAAGTTGGAACAATATCCGCTAATAATGATAAAGAAATTGGTAGTATTATAGCAGACGCTATGGAAAAAGTGGGAAAAGATGGTGTTATTACGGTAGAAGAAGCTAAAACTTTAGAAACAACTCTTGATGTTGTTGAAGGTATGCAGTTTGACAGAGGTTATCTGTCCCCCTATTTTGTGACTGATTCAGAAAGAATGGTTGCCGAATTGGATAATCCTTATATTTTAATCAATGAAAAGAAAATAAGTAATATGAAGGATATACTTCCTTTATTAGAGCAGATTGCTCAAACTCAAAAACCACTTGTCCTTATTGCGGAAGATGTTGACGGAGAGGCTTTAGCTACTTTAGTTGTCAATAGATTACGAGGAACATTGAAATGTTTAGCTGTAAAAGCTCCTGGTTTTGGTGATCGAAGAAAAGCCATGTTGGAAGATATCGCTATTCTTACTGGTGGAAAGGTTATTAGTGAGGATTTGGGACTTAAATTAGAAAATATTACTGTAAATGATTTGGGCCAAGCTAAGAGAGTTGTTAGTGATAAAGATAATACAACAATTGTAGATGGAAGTGGAAACTCGGATGAAATTAAGGATCGTGTTCGCATAATTCGTAAACAGATTGAAGACACTACTTCTGATTATGACAAAGAGAAATTACAAGAAAGATTGGCTAAGATTCAAGGTGGTGTTGGTGTTATTAGTGTAGGTGCCGCTACTGAGACTGAAATGAAAGAAAAGAAAGCTAGAGTTGAGGACGCATTAAATGCTACTCGTGCGGCAGTTGAAGAAGGTATTTTACCTGGAGGTGGAGTTCCTTATTTAAGAGCAGCTAGTGATCTAGACTCTTTAAAGCTCCCAGTCGAACAAATGTTTGGAGTGGAGATTTTAAAGAAGGCTCTACAAGAACCTATAAGACAAATTGCAGTGAATGCCGGAGTTGATGGTTCGGTTGTGATTGAAAAGGTTAAAGATGAAAAGGGTGCATTTGGTTTTAACGCTGCTGTTGAGAAATATGAAGATTTATTTGCGGCTGGTGTTATTGATCCTACAAAAGTGACTGTCAGCGCTTTAATTCATGCTGCTAGTGTTGTGGGTCTTCTCTTGACTACCGAAGCTATGATCTCAGATAAGCCTGAAAAGAAGGATGACAGCCCTGTAGGCGCTCCAGGCGGCGCTGGAATGGGTGGAATGGGAGGTATGGGCGGAATGGGTGGAATGCCCGGAATGATGTAATTCCGCTTGTCTAATAAAGCAATTTTTTGTTGAATTAGGTTTTTGTTAAAACTTAGGGTTAGATTCAGCTAAAATTAAAAAAAGCCCGCTTTCGCCAAGAAAGTGGGCTTTTTTGTTATTTCTCCTGTTTTAGGCTATTTCTCAAGTTAGAATGATCACTTACCATAACCATCTTAATAATAAGGTAATATTGACAACTTACGATTAAAATCGGTCTACTAGGTTATATTGATAGTTACTATAAGCATTATATTTTTTACCGGTACTTATAGCGTAGATTTTTCTTTCATTAGATCTGTTGCTAGTTGAAAGAGCAGTAAAAAATACTTTTAATATAGTGTAGAGTGTTAAAATTGCTAATAAAATTATAATTATATTCATTATCTCCCCCCTCTTTATTTTCAATTATATCGTAATAGAATTATTGAGTTTAGTTGGATGACTTACTTATTACCAAGCCATCTATAGATCTTTTCGGAATTAATTAGAATTTACTTTAAATAATCTGCTAACATGTTGATTTTTATTATTTGATGTATATAATAAATTAATTACTAGGAGATAGAAAACTATGAAGTTCAATCAAATTAATGTCTTGGTCGTCGATGATGATGAATTAGTATTTGAGCATATTGAGAGCATTATTGGTTCAAAATGCAATATTTCCCATTCTATTACGGGAGATAATGCTCTGCAAATCATAAAGAAAAATGCTATTGATATTGTATTTATTGACTTAAATTTAGGAAAATTATCGGGTCATAGCATTATAAAAGCTGTAAAGGAATATGATGATTCTATTGAAATTATTGTAATTAGTTCATCAAGTAATATTGATGACGCTATCAGCTCTTTTAAAGAGGGTATCAGGGATTTTATTAGAAAACCGATTCAAAAAGAATCTTTGTCGTTTGTATTTCAAAATGCGGTTAGTAATAGATCTTTGATTAAAGAGAACAGGGCTTTAAATGACATGTTAAGAAGTAATGATAATGCGGGGTTATTAATCGGTGAATCTAATGATTTTCAATTGTTGCAAAAAGAAATAACCAAAATGGTCGAAACCAACGTTGATATCTTAATTGTTGGAGAATCAGGTACTGGCAAAGAATTACTGGCTAAGACTCTTCATTTGCAAGAACAAGATAAAAATAGACCTTATATAACCGTTAATTGTGGAACTATACCAGAAAATCTAATAGAGAGTGTATTGTTTGGTCATGAAAAAGGAGCGTTTACTGGAGCCGTAAAAAAACAACTCGGAAAATTCGAACTAGCTAATGGAGGAGATATATTGTTAGATGAGATTGGGACATTACCTCTTCATCTGCAAGCTAAATTATTAAGGGTTTTGCAAGAAAGGGAAATTGAACCAATTGGATTAGGTCATGCCAAAAAACTGCAATTCAGGGTAATCGCCGCGACTAATGAAAATTTGATCGAGTTGATGGATCAAAAAAAGTTTAGGACCGACCTTTATTATCGTTTAAAAAAAATAGTATTTCGAATGCCTCCTTTAAGGGAGCGTAAGGCGGATATACCAGTTCTAGTAACACATTTTGTCGATAAGCATTCTCGTAATAGTATTATTAAAACATTTTCAAGTTCTGCCATCAACGTACTCATGGAATATGATTGGCCAGGTAATGTTAGAGAACTGGAAAATACGGTAGAGAATTTGATTATTACTTCAGATAATAATACTGTTACAGCAGATGATATACAGCAATTAAAACTAGGACAGGAAGTATTATTTATTAATAATAAAATTATCCAAAATCTTGAGTTGCCAGTTGTTGATCATAATAGTGAAGATGGTAGTAATATTAGTGTTAAGGTGCGACCCAATTTTTCCTTAGCTGAAGCCAGTCGTGAATTAGAAAGGATCTTTATTCTAAGAGTTTTAGAACAGTCTATATCAAAAAGGGAGGCAGCCTTAAAACTAGGTATTGATAGAAGAACATTATACCGTAAATTAAATGAGCTAGGTGTTGATTAACTTCATCAATTTTGCGCAAAGACGAGAGTTGAGATCAATTATAATTTTTTGATATGACTAATATACCCATTGAAATAATAGAGATAGTATTTGCTCTAAAAAAACATAATTATAAAACCCTTTTGGTTGGTGGCTGTGTTCGTGATCATGTTATGGGTAGGGTTCCGAAAGATTTTGATTTAGCGACTACTGCTAAGCCGGATGAAGTAATTGATGTTTTTAAGAATAGCACTTTTAAAGTAATTCCTACTGGTATAAAACATGGAACAGTGACTATAGTAGGCAATTTGTCAACTTATGAAATTACAACTCTTAGAATTGATCAAATATGTGACGGACGACACGCTGTGGTAGAATTTACTTCTTCTTTCAAAGAGGATTCTTTGAGAAGAGACTTAACTATTAATGCTTTATTCATTGATCCTATTGATATGAAGATCTACGATTTTGTTGGGGGAGAGGATGATATTAAAAATAAAGTATTGCGATTCGTTGGAGATCCAACAACCAGAATAAAAGAAGATGGACTGCGAATATTACGGATTTTACGGTTTTACTCTCAATATGATCAATATGAGATTGACCCCCAATCTTTATCTGCTGTTGAAGAAAATAGACATGGCTTAGAAAAAATTTCAGTTGAGCGCATTCGTGATGAAATAATCAAAGTTATTTTAGGAGATCGTGCTTCCCAATGTCTGATGTTAATGTTTCGTCTTTCTATTCTACAGTTAGTACTACCCGAATTAATCAATGATAAAGATGAGAATCAGGTTTCTCAGTTATTTGAGTTGTTAGATGGGTGTAAACCAAATTTTAATTATTTAGGAGTATTGTTAGCTGTTTTATTTCATCAAACAAAAGGTTTTGATAAGATATTATTGCGTTTAAAGTTTCCTAAGATACTTGTTAGAGAAGTAGCGTACTATATTAAAAATAATGATAGATGTCTTAAAAATAATTTTAGTCTGGTTGAATTACGGAAGTCTTATATCCAAAATATCTCCTATTATCAAAATTTGATTAAATTCGTTGAAGTATTGGGAACTGATGATTTGAATTATTTAGAAAAAATGCAAATGGTCGCTGATAATACCCCTAGAAGGTATTTTAAGTCACCTCTTACCGGTCATGATATCAAAAAGCATTTTCCAGATATACCCCTGACCCAAATCAAAGTATTGAAAGAACGGGCACACGAACTGTTATTAGCTGATGAAATTGGCAAAAACGATAGAAAAGCAGATATTATTAAAAAGCTTAGGTCCTTTTTTAAGCTCCTATGATCCCATTTGTCTTGGGAACACATAATAATTTGATATATTGATAAATGTTTTTATTTTTATTATTAATATCCCGTCTATGGCCATAGATATAAAATAATTTTTGTTACCATTATTAAATGCAAGTACTTCAGAAACTAAATACAGGTCTTACTGTAACTTTTTTGAAATGTTATCCGACCACATTTGATCAAATAATTTCACAACTTTTTGTGGTTGAATGGTATTCATGCATTGCATAAAGTTTTGTTTATTTTCTATACACACATTTTTTCCACAACCTAAACAGGGGACATTAGCTACTAAATAACGATGATGTCCAGTTTTAGTATTAACCCAATTTTGAGGATTGGTAGGACCGTGAAACTCAATGGTTTTTAAATGGTTGGCAACAGCGATATGAGAGGGGCCATTAGAATTGCCTATGAAAAAATCACAGTAAGATAAAAAAGCGGATAATTCATTTAGAGTAGTAGGTGGGATTATAAAGGAACTTTTATTCTTTTCATTTTTTCCATTCTTTTTATCTTTTTTGTTCGTTTTGTTTGTTTTGTTCAATTTTTCATATAAACTCACTTTGTCATGTAAGAATTGAACAAAATCATATTCTCCAGGTCCCCATATCCAGACGATTTGAGCCTGGTATTGGTCTATAAGTTGATTAGCTAAAGAAACAAAGTAATCACCGGGCCATCGTCTCGTTTGTCTACGATGAGTTGGGCTTAAGGCTATAATGGGTTTGTTTTCCTTTAATTTAGATAATTCAAATGATTCTGATTCAGAGACTGAGTATTGAGACTTTTTAGCGGTAACTTGTATTCCACATGATTTGTAAAAAGCCATAGCTTTAGATAGATCTTGGTCCGAATTGTGATAATGTAAAGACAAATCTGACGTTTCATATTGAATATCTAATGGTTTTAAAAATAACAGTTTTTGTTCAACTATATATAGGCCCTTGGTATTATTAGGTATTATATCCGTATAAATCCATTTTCGTGCTGAATTAAGACATATCCGTATAGGGGCTCTTGAGATTAGAGTAAAAAGAGCACTTCGCGGATTATTCATGTAATCTAAAACAATATCATACTTTTCTCTGTAAATTCGATTTAATACTTTTAAACTTTCTAAAAAACCTTTTTGGTGATTCAGAATAATTAAATTGTCGATAAAAGATATGTGTTTTAAAATTGGTTTACCCATTGGAAAGCATAAGAAATCAATTTGTGAATCAGGGAAAGTCTTTTTTAATTTTCGAGCTATAGGTACTGTTAGTATTATATCACCGCGTTGTTTAAACTGAATTAATAAAATCTTAGAGGGGATTTTGGTCGTGGTCATTTATCTAGTGTCTCCTGGAGAGTTAGTATTTGGGAGCGGGGCAGTTGGTTGATCACTCAAGGTTTCTGATTTATTACTTAAACTTTGCATAGATGTTACTATCTCATCATTGGTAATACTATTTAAGCATTCCAAAGTCCCTACCGGACAGATATTTTTTACGCATGGAGAACAAGGTAACTCTTTCCTGATATTCTTAGTATTATTTTGAACAGAGATTAAACCGGTTTTATTAATATCTGCTGCTCCTGTAATACTAACGATAGGTGCTCCGAGATAGGCTGCTAAATGAGATGGGCCAGAATCATTGCTGATTACCAATTTGGCATGGGATAAAATTTGAGCTAGATGGTATATAGTGGTTTTACCAGCCAGATTAGTGATCTTATGATTATTATTCTTTTGAGATTGTTTAACAGAAATAATTACCTTTTCTACTAATACTTGTTCAGCAAGAGTCCCAATAAATACTAGATTAGAAGGAGGCAAACAGTTGAGGAAAGATGTCCATTTTACAAGCGGCCATCTGCTGGTATCTTTTTCGGAATTGACGTTGATTACAATATAACTTCCAGGGTTCAAGTAATCAGGAGAAGAGACAGACTCATAAGAAGAAAGAGTAGTGGGTTCGGATGATCGGGTAGAGGGTTCGGGTGGTTGAGTATTAGTGGATGTCAGCGTGGTAGTAGTAAAAGGTTCTAAGGATATTTTGTTGCACATAAATGAATATGAATTTTTGGTGACAGCTGTTAGTAAAGCTAAGTAGTCTTGATAACGATGGCATAAAGGATTTTGTTTAATTCGTCGATTAAGAAAAATTCCCCTACCTTCAGCATAATACCCTACTTTCAATTTAGCTTGTAATAATAAACCCATTAAAGCTGAAGAAAATGAATTAGGTAGAGTGAAATAGATGTCAATTGGAGAATTATCGAGAGAATTCAAAGAATTACAAAAAGATTTTAAGCCCCAAAAATATTTTAATTTTTGCAACATTTTTACTTGATTTAATATCTTTATTTTTTTGAAAAATTTAAGTTTTTTACTGAAAAAGGGGTGAATAATTAAATCTAAATCTAAAAGCTTGGGGAGTTCTATATAGGCAGGGGGTAAAATTACATGGATTTCAGCCTCTTTGAATTCCTTGCGCAGAGCTTGAAGAAAGGAAAAACTCATTACAATATCACCCAACCAATTGGGTAAACGTACAACTATTCGCATATTGTGTTACTTGTTCCTCATAATGTTAATGTATAGATCATTATATTTTTGAGCCATTATATGGGTGCTAAAAGTGTTAATGGCATATTCCTTAGCATTTTGAACCAAATGTTTTGTCTCATCTTGATGGTTTATACATTTCATTATTTCTTGAGCAATGGAGTCAGGATCTCTATTATTAGCTAAATAACCAGTTTTGTTATCCTTAACTAGATCAGGTATACCTCCTGCAGCGGTAGCTACTACAGGTACTTCATACAAAAAAGCGTCAATAATAGAACTGCATAGTCCCTCAAGGTGTGAGGTCATCAAAAATAAATCCAATGAAGAAAGTATGTTATGGACATCAGGACGAAATCCCAAAAATAAAACTCGATTACTCAATTTTAATTTTGCAATTTTTTCTTCTATAGTTTTTCTTAGTTTTCCACTCCCCACTAATAGGAAATATACGCGTTCAAATTTGTCACAAATAATTTTCGCGGCATCAGCTAAGTAAGTATGACCCTTATGGTCAACAAATTGAGCAATATTACCAATTAATATAGCGTCTTTAGGTAGATTTAACTCGGTAATTAGATTGTTACGGATAATCTTATTTTGATTTTTGATTGGCAGGGAAACTTTAGAACTGCTGGGAATTACATGGATACGTTCTTCTGGAATACCTGTCGTTGCCAATATCTCTTGAATTCGGCTTGAAATAGCTACAAATTCGCTAATATGTGGTGATATGTATTTTAACACTCTGGGCCAACTGGTTTTGGGTAGAAAGTCCACCCGTCTGGTAACAATGATTGAAGGTATTTGAGGTAATAATTTACATGCAGCCCACATGATACCGTGTGATTTCCCACAATGACAATGTACAATGTCAATTTGATTATTTTTGATTAATTTGGCTAGCTTAGAGATAGAAAATATATCAATTTCATTACGAAAATTGATGGCATAAGTAGGTACATTCAGGTTTTTAGCTTCTTTGGTTAGTGGTGAGATGTGAGGACAAGCAATTATAGGCTCTATTAGTGAGGAAAATTGTTGTTTTTGCTCTTCAATTAAAAAAAGAACTTGTCGTTGACCGCCTCTCCATTCTTTCCCGCTATCTAAATGTAATATTTTCAATGGTTTCGAGCTACTCATAGGTGGGGATATATATCAGAAATATTTATATTATTCAATTTTATAAAATTCAATTTTAATAATTCCAGTGATATGATATGAGTTTTGGCCATGAAACTGGAGCCTAAAAAAGGAATATCTGCCATTGTAATTACTCTTAATGAGATTAAACAGTTACCTAGTTGTGTACAGTCATTGCAAGATTGGGTGGATGAGATAATTGTAGTGGATTCGGGAAGTACTGATGGGACCTTGGAATATTGTCAAGAACACCCCAAGATTACTTTATTTAAGCAAGAATGGCTCGGTTATGGACCTCAGAAAAATTATGCATTGAAACAAACTAATTATGAGTGGGTATTATCGCTTGATGCTGATGAGTATATAACTAAATCTTTAGGCAAAGAGCTTAAGAGTATTTCAAGACAAGATCCCCCTGAAAATGGCTATCAAATTAATCGATCAGTTGTTTTTTTTGGCAAGAAATTAAGATTTGGTGGTTTTGGTCGGGAATACATACTTAGATTTTTTCGCAGGGAGCATGCCCAATTTACCGACGCAAAAGTTCATGAGAAAGCCTATACCAATGGTTCTATTGGGATCATTAATCAAAAATACTCTATAGTTCATATACCCTATGATTCTTATGAAGACTATTTTATTAAGTTTAATAAATATACCTCTATTATGGCAAAAGAACATATTAAGAAAAAGAGGACCATTTATGGTCCCGCCAGTAGTGTTTTTCGCTTTGGATTTGAATTTTTCAAACGTTATTTTCTGCTATTAGGGATGTTAGACGGTTTTCAAGGATTTTTTGCCTGTACTTTTGCCGCCTATTATCGATTAATCAAATATCTAAAAATCGCTGAGTATAATAACGCTAACCGTGGTATAAGGAGTGAATAGATTGCGCTGAGTCTTTCTCTATTCAATGTTCTTACAGTAGCCGGTAAATTTTGGAGGACAAGTATATACCCAATAAGTCTTCCTATCCCAGGTATGTCTGTCGTCCTTACATCCAGCGGCTAAGTACCATCGAACACTGGAATCTTTTGATTTTTTATCTCTTTTTGAAAACCATGCAGGATACCTTTTTATATGAGGCCCATCACGTTTACTTCCTGAAACTTTTCGCCCATCGATGTTTAAACCTATTTAGGTAGGTTTAGATAGTTTGTTAGGAACGGTGAGTTGAAAAGTAGAAAAGAGGACTAACATCCATGTCGTCCTCTTTTTTGTTTGGTACAAATTTTGGAGGTTACTTATACCAAAAACTTTATTAGGCTACTATAAATTCAAGGTTAATTTCAATAACAATTTTTATATACCTAATAACCAATTAATTATACAGTATAAATACTGAATAATTATTATTAATTATAAATATAAATTTAAAAAATATCTATAAATATTAAAAATATTACATTTAAAATAACAGGTTATAAGAATTTATTTAATATCCTTCAGTTTCTACCGAATTGCTCAACATGGTAATCAATGTAACCAATTTCTAATCAATTTTTAATTAATTCTAGGAGGATTTATGCAAAAGTTCAGAATTTTTCCAATGGTTTTCATGTTGATTTTGAGCATGTCGTTATATGTGTCATGTTCAAAATTGGGAGATGATGACGATGATGACACTACTACAGATGATACTACAACTACCGGCACGGGGACCGGAGGAACCTCTGGTACAGGAGGTGCATCGTCTGGAATCGGTGGAACAGGCAGTACGTCAGTCAATATATCCGGCGCTCTCTTATTAGCCAGTGAGGCTCTATCATCTGCTAGTCTAGTATCGGCAGAGGCAGAACAGTATTGGGTTAAGTGTGTTACCACTGATATTACAGATTTAAAGTCATGTATTGATGATGTAAATGCCACTACTGGAGAATTTGACCTGCTTTGTGATGGGTTTAAGCAAAAGCGCTTTGGATGTTTTATTCTAGCTGGTACTGATGAAACGGATTTAGCCATCAAAGGTATGATTACTTCCGATGATTTAACCATGGGGTCATCTACCACTGACGCGTCGATGGTTATAAACTTCGATCCAGACACAGGCATGGCTTCTGTTGAGTTTGAACAGTTTGTTACCTCTTCCAGTGGAGTGGTGGAGGAAGTTGAGGTAGAGGACATAGCTATAAGTGTGCCTACTGAACTTCAGGATCTAAAACTTACTTCAGGAAATTATGAGGTTAGATTATGTCATTCTACCGAAGAAAAAGCGGTTGAGGGCGATTTTGTTGCAGCCGAAGATACTTGTGAAGAAGGTTGGGATGAGTTTTTCTACGTTAATTTTACCGAGGGAACTGAGACGACCTTTCCTTTTCTAGAAATCTGGCGAAGTGAAGAAGATTACAAGGGTTGTCATAATGCCGATGGAAATCTGGAATATCATATATCAGATGGAACCAATGTTTTGTCAATTACTAATGTTGATAATTTAACCCATGATGTCTTTTTAAATAAAATAATTGATAATGGTTGGGCTCCTGAAGCTGCTATAGAACATTATCAACTTTCCAAAAAAGATCTGGCCCAAGCTAGAAAAGAAGAAGATGCTGAAAAAGATGAAATAGTAACTGGATTGGGTCAATTATATGGGGCCGGTAAAGAGTGTGTAGGTATTGTTGGTGATTTTTTAACTAGTTTTGATCATGAAGATGTTGAAGTCACTTCAGTAAGAGGTAAAAAGTCTTGTAGTAATGTAGTATTTAAAACAGCAAGTACTGAGTTGGATGCGGAACTTAATAAAGAGGCCGAAGAGGGAGGAGGTCCTATTGAGTGGTGCGGTATGTGGAAAGAAGCGGATACAGACGAGAAACAGGAAAAAATGAAAAATCGATTTATTGCCGATTGTGAAATGCATTTGTTCGGAGAAGAAGGGCAAATGGAAGAATCTTGGGCCGAAGCTGAGTTAGTTAGATCCTTTTTGGAAGCCTTGGGTCAACTACGTCATAATCAAGGAAAAGAAAGCCGATTTGACGAGTTTAAAGATGCTTTTAAAGAGATTGATGTAGATGCCTTAAGTGTTGATAGTAATACTTACGATGAAAAATTAATCGTATTAGCTAAAGCTTGGTCAGTAGTTGAGTGGGACTGGGATCTTAGGAGAGTATTAGAATTAGCTGCCAATAATATAGATACTACCATTCAAACCGAGGATTATGGTCTTAAATCTATAGATGGTATGACTGGCCGTGAGTTTTTAGTCGAGTATTTACAAGATACCAATAACCAACAGCAAATCAACTCTCGTCTTTGTGATGGTGAATGGGAAATTGATTATATGCCCTTGGTTAAAGATACTTTTTTTGCGGCTTTCATGAATAAGGTAACAGCTGAACCAGATTGGGCCGCTGGTACTCCAGCTAAATTTACGGCTGGCGCTGAAGGTGTTAATGCTGATGTAGTTGCTTTTATTGATGATCTGGTTGCGTCTGGAAAACTTGGATTATGCGCAGAAACTCACTTAATTAACGATAAAAAATGCCTTGATGGTACTCGTGACCATTGTTTTGGACCTAATTTTGGCGAAGATACCGCCGCAGGATTGAAATGGCTCAGTAATCAATATTGGCCTCTTAGTGAAGCTATGCTCTTTAAAACTCTTAAGGATATTGGTGCCAAATTAGCCGATCCAGATCAAGATGGTAATGCAACCATAACTGCTGACGGTAAACCTAATGCTAATTATGATGATGCTGAAGATGATTATAGCGCCTTGAAAGCTGATTTAATTGCCTTGGGTGAAAAGTACAGGCATTACGAATGGTTTGCCGATGAAATCAAGCATCGTATTGAACAGAAATCTGAAGATTTTGGGCAAAGACTCTTTGAGTTAACCAGAATGATCAGTGATGACATTGCTCGTCAGAACTTCCGTTTCGATAGAGATTATAAAGAAACTATGATTAAACTGATGAAAAATTCAATGTGTGCTCCAGATGCTAGTATCTCACATAGTCCAGAGTTCGATCCAGATTCTAATACTTTGACGTTCCCAGTTAAAGTACGTAGTCCCGTTAGAAGGAAAGTTGCTGGTGATGTCAATCTTACTTTGCAGCTCGAAGCAGATGCTATGGATGAATCGGAATATCAAATTGAAGATGCTCGTCTTAGTTTTGAAGGAGGAGGACAATGTTATTGGGGTAATATTCAGCGTTTGAACCATTTATCAATCAATACGAACACCTTTTCTGGAGTTTATACTGAAGGTTGGGTAAATACCTGTGGTCAAGGTGATGATGCGGGAGATGAGGCTTCAGAAGAAGAAGCGGAAGTTATGATGCATCAATCAATAAAGGCAACCTTGAAGACTGATTAAGATAGGTGATAGAAATATATAGCTTAATAATTATTAGACGGAGCTGTCTTTTTGGATAACTCCGTCTAATCTCAACATGTTTATGATGAAACTTAAAATGCGTAATATGATTCTTTACATGATAATGATGGTTGCTTCATTGTCATGTAATAGCCTTTTGGCAAAAGAGTACTTGATTGTTCAAGGGGGAAGAGCAACTGAGGCTTATTGGCAGGAATTTGAACCAGGTGATGTTCTTGGTATCGAAGATCAGAAGTATTCAGTTTTGTATTTACTGGGATCAGGCGGTACTACAGCTATTTATAAAGTAAAAAATACCACAACTGGTGCCATCACTGCCTTAAGACTTGAACATCCGATTAATAGAGATACCGAGTCTATTATTGGCTTTGTTAAAGGACATGAAATATTAACCAACGGAGGGGCTCCGGTTGTTTCCATGTTGGACCACAGCCCTTATCATGCTAATGTCGCCGTTTTAGATATTGTTATGAATTTACACGAATTCGTTCGCTATTTACCCTTTCTAGATCCTCAGTTGGTAAATGAAGTAGTAGAAGCTATGAAAAAGTTCATTTCACTATCTCCAGGATTGGTCGATTTAGCGGATGCCAAATTGGACGCATTTGCCTATACCGCAAGGAAAGAGATCCTAATAGTTGATGTAAGACATAAGTGGGGAGGTGATACTGTATCCAGAACTGGCTTTTCAGATAATTTGGTGGAATCACATATTTTGTTAGGTTCCTTTCGTTATTGGATGAAAAATAAGATTCGCGATGAGGTCACTTCGGATGATCAGATCTTAAATAGATTGGAAAATATCTATAATCAATTACTGGATCATTTGGTAGAAGTACGTGCTGGAATGAGTAGCGGAGAAGTGGATCGTAAACAACTAAGAGCCCGTATAGATCTAAAAGTAGATGCTACAGGCAAGGGTACTTTTCGTCTTTGGGTTATTCATAAATATCTCGGTATATTAAGGAGCAATGGCGTTGCTGCTACTCAAGTTAACGCTATAATTCAGGAAATCGTAACTTATCAAATTGAAAGAGAAGTGGGAGGAGGGGGTTTCACTGAGGTAGTACGCAATATCAAACCTCACGAAACTGCAAACATTACTGAAAAAGTTGTTCAGTTGTATTGGACATGGTTTATGAATACGTTAGAAGCTGGAAATTATGGTAGAGCTGATTGGATATTAGAATCTATTATAGAAATAGAGCGTACGGCACGAGGATGGCGCCCACTTGGTCATCGATTGAACCGAGCTCAATCTCAAGCAGTATTAAAATTATTTAAATGGAACGTTGAACAAGGTAGAGTGTGGAGATGGTATCCCAATGAAGGTTTTCATTATTCCTTGCAGCATTTTATGGCTACAGTTCGATTAGAAGTAAGTATCGAAAATGAATTCGCTGACTATATTGCACAACAGGTGACAAAATTTTTTAGATGGAAAAATAATAGAAGAGCATTGTTGTTAGCATGGGGCTTTCGTGTACCCAATAGAACAACATATATGAAACTTCATCCTGTTTTGTTAAGAATGTTAAACGAACCAATTTGGGATCTAGAGGCTGGAGGTTTACCGGACAGAATCGCGTTAACCATGGTATTTCTGGCTCATAGTCGAGGTTATATTGACCGAACCCAATTGGATAAAGCTTTTAAAAAAGCAGGAAAACTAGAATTTGAAAGCGCTTTTTTAAACCGCTTGGTTTCCTTTCAGTTGGGAGAATGTGATAGACTACATTCAGCAGAATCCATGTAGATTGCGCTGAAAAAGCCAATTTCTGCGTTGGCTTCGTCGCAAACTCCTCGTCTAACCACCATGTTATGTCTCGTCATTTTCTCCTTGCCGCCTTGAACTTGGACTTTTTCAGCGCAATCCATAGATAGAAACTATTTGCCTCTTTTTTCAATAATCGCTGCTTGAGCAGCCGCTATTCTGGCAACCGGTACTCTATAAGGAGAACAACTTACGTAATCTAAACCGGTACGGTGACAGAATTTAACTGATTCTGGTTCTCCACCATGCTCTCCACAAATACCTAGTTTAAGGTTAGGTCTATTTTTTCTACCGGCTTCAACCGCCATTTTTACCAAAACACCTACTCCCGACTGGTCAATAGTTTGAAATGGGTCAGCAGGTACAATACCTTTAGCGACATAATCTGGTAAAAAACCACCAACATCGTCACGACTATAACCAAACGCCATCTGAGTTAAGTCATTGGTCCCAAAAGAGAAAAATTCTGCTGTTTCAGCCACTTCACCGGCCGTTATCGCGGCTCGTGGTATCTCAATCATGGTGCCAACCATATATTCCAACTGAATGCCGGATTTAGAAATAATATCATTAGCTACTTTACGAATAATTTTATCCAAATAGTTAAATTCTTCTTTAGTTCCAATTAAGGGAACCATTATTTCCGGATAAACTTTAATACCCGCTTTAGTCTTGTTACAGGCTGCTTCAATTATAGCTCTAGTCTGCATGACAGCTAACTCAGGATAGGTAATAGAAAGACGACATCCTCTATGTCCTAACATAGGATTCATTTCATGCAAGTTCTGAATCAGACTCTTAATTCTATCTTCATCCAGATTCATTCTTTTAGCCATTTCTTCAATGCCAGATTGATCACCAGGTAAGAACTCATGTAAAGGCGGATCGAGTAATCTAATAGTAACAGGTAAACCGTTCATCGCTTCA
>CAZJDM010000038.1:0-31832 GCA_964544765.1 uncultured bacterium | reverse complement strand
TTAGTTTTTCGACAGAGTTAATATAGGGAATGGGTTCATTTAAAACCCCATCCCGATCTAAGAAAATTGCTGGTCTTGAAACTAAATCCATACGTTTCTCCAATCGTTTCATAAAAACCAAAGAACTCAAGCCGGAATTCTTAAGGGATTAAATCGATAAATATATAATGGTAATCGAGCAAAAAGACTTCCACCAACTACCGCACCGATTATCCAAATAAGTGAAAAAATATTGATTGAGGCATTTCCAAAGAAAAAGAAAAAGACAATGCTGCTAAAAGTCAACCACAGGATTTGATGGTATTTAATATAGCGTAAATAATTTAGAAAAGCTTTAGGTAAAAAGAGTTGATTCAAACAAATACTGGAGGCAATAAATGAAAATCCGCACAGAAACTGACAAACATGATGACCCGTTTTCATAAACAACCAATAAAGCCCATCAAATTTGAAAATAGAAACTCCCATTTGGGGACAAATGCTAAGTACTAAAAGTGCTGATATACAGTGCATGAAAATAATAAGAAAGCTAATTTTTAATTTGGTGAGTTTTATATCTTTTCTGACATTGTTTTTTATGGAATTCGATAATTCTGATGGTAAATCAACCGGAGTAATATTTAACAATTTATCTTGTTTAGAATTATTATGCTCCATAACTTACTCAATCAATGTGAAAGAATTTAATCAGTCCACTAAACCTTTAATACGGATTAGGTACTATTTTTGTGACAATTTGTAATTATCATCCTTCTAACCCTTAGACTTTATAAGATTTTTAATCTTCAAGATCGCTCGACTAATTATTTTACGAGTGTTGCTTTCTGTCTTTCCCAATACTGTACCGATTTGGTTAAAATCTAGGTCCTTAAAATATCGTAAAAGAACCGCTTCTTTCTCAACTTTTGAAAGTTTTTCCAAAAATGATTCAATATCAAACTCTTCCTTAAAATCAAAAGTCTGATCGGAAGAGGAAACAACCTCTTCATCTAATATTCTTATATTCAGCTTTTTTTTCCGAAAAAAATCTATTATCTCATTATTAATAATGGTAAATGCCCAAGCATTAAAAGATTTATTAGGATTAAAATTGGTTCTATGAAGATGTATTTTTAAAAACACTTTTTGAATAATCTCTTTAGCTATCTCTGAATCAGCCACCTTTTTTAAAATATAGCCATAAAATTTTCCTGAAACCCTTTGATATAACTCATCAAAAGCTGAGAAATCATTAAGACCATATAAACCCATCAATTCTTCATTACCCAATTCTTGATAATCCATTTGATTTAATTCGCTATCTTTGTCATGGTAATTAAATGAACAATATTAATTTTATATACGATTTACAGAAACTCAATGCCAGTATTTTCTATCTCTAGCAAAAATTTATAATATGTTGTCACAAAAAAAATAACTCAACGTATTTAGAGTTAGCCCGTTTGATTCACAAACAAACTTAGGGCACATACAATTAGCGGGCATACACTTTTTAATAAAGGTGCTAAATCAATGACAAAAAATCCACATAACATTCATTTTATTACTTCTTTCCTCTTTAAAATTTTTTCTAAAATATCATTTTTAATATTAATCCTCTCTTTTAATTACGGATTAGCCAACACATCAGAATCAAATAATACACCAATACCTTCCCAAAATCTAAAAAAGCTTATTGATGAAGCACTTGAAAACAACCCTAACTTTAAAGCAATGGAAAATCTTGTAAAGGCCAAAAAATCCTTGATCGACCCCACTGGCGCTTTACCCGATCCCAAAATGGGTTTTTCCTTTTCTAATTATCCTATTGACAGTTTTGAGTCTGATAAAACACCCATGACCGGAAAGGTACTCAATTTTTCTCAACCTTTTCCCTTTCCAGGAAAATTATCTAAAAAGAAAGAAGCTGCTAAATTTCATTACCAATCATTCAAAGAAGGTTACACCGCTAAAAAGCTTAGTTTAATCGCTATGGTTAAAAAGATTTACTATGCAATATATTTAGATAATAAAAAAATCCAAATCACACTGGAAAATAAAAAAGTATTAGAAGAGTTCGTGGAAAACACCAAAACTCGTTACAGAATAGGTAAGGGGCTTCAACAAGATGTCCTCAAGGCCCAAGTTTCCCTATCTGAAATTGAAAAAAAGCTGTTCACCTTATCCAAAATGTTAAAGATTCATAAAACCAAATTAAACCAAATTCTGGGCCGTGATCATACTCAAGATTTAGCGTCATTATTAACAATTAACAAGCTTCCTAAGCTTACCATCAATATTGCCAAACTAGATCTAGAAAAACTCAAAAGTATTGCTTTGACAAATAATCCAAGTCTTAAACAAGCCCAACAACAAACTAAAAGCATCGAAAAAACCAAAGCCTTTGCTGATATGAATTTTTTACCTAATTTCGAAGTTGGATTTCAATACCGTATTAGAGAAAAAAATATGAATGATCAAGGTACCGATTTTATATCGGCCTTTATCGGAATGAAAGTTCCTCTTTACTTTTCATTCAAACAGTCTGGAATGCAGAAAGCTGCCTTAAGTCAGCTTTCTGCCCAGCAATCTAAACAAAGAGCCTTAAAACTTGAAATGATTCAAATGTTTCAGAGTCACTACTATTCCAGCGTTGAAGCAGGCCAACTTATTAAATTATACCGAACCAAATTAATACCCCAGGCTGAGCAGGCACTTTCTTCAGTTGAAGTGGGTTATGAAGTTAATAAAGTTGATTTTCTTATGTTACTTAATGCTCAAAAAGCTCTTTTTATGCATCGCATAGCTTATCACAAAGCACTGGTCAGCCTATATAATAGCTTAGCTGATTTAGAAACTGTTATGGGAATACCGTTAGAAAAAGTTAGATAAACTTATTCATCTAATTAATATTTAAAATGAGGATGTAAAATGAAACACGAATTAAACCTAAAAAGATTTTTAAATATAATAATCATTCTCTTCTTTCTAATTTTTCTTACAACACTCCCTATACCTGGTTTATACGCTGATAACAGTAGTGATGATGATGAAAGTTGGGAGGATATTTCTGATTCAACTTCTAAGGTGGAACATAAGTCTAAACCCACAACTAAAGAAGATGCTAGCCATACTAGGACTAAAAACAAAAAAATTAAATATTGGGTAGCTCCCATGGATCCAACCTACATTAGAAATGAACCTGGTAAATCACCGATGGGAATGGACCTGGTTCCTGTTTATGAAGATGATAACCAATCATCGGGCTCAGGTTCTGCTGTTAGAGTTGATCCAGTGATGGTACAAAACATGGGAGTAAGAACGGCACTTATCTCCAAAGGAAAAGTGATAAGGAAAGTAAGAACTATAGGAGAAGTTGTTGTCGCCGAGGACCAAATATCAGTAATTAACCTGAGATATTCCGGATGGATCGAAAAAATATGGGCCGATCAAACCGGGCAATCATTGAAGCAGGGCGAAAAATTATTTCAAATTTACTCTCCTCAAGTTGTAGCCGCACAAGAAGAATATCTTCTAGCTGCTAAAAACAAAGGTCCAAACAGCTCGTTAGCTATTTCTGCTCAAAAAAGGCTTTTACAATGGGATATTCCCAAGAAACATATCAATAGCGTTTTAAAATCCAACAACGGACAATTAAGATTGATTGTACGATCACCCAGAGCCGGATATATTCTACACAAAAATGTCGTTTTAGGAAATCGGATTAATGCTGGAAAGAATCTTTATAAAATTGGAAATTTAGATCGAATTTGGATAAAGGCAGAAGTATATGAATACGATGCTCCCTGGATCAAAATTGGTCAAACAGCGTATATGTATTTAACTTTTCAACCAGGACGTACTTGGCAAGGTGTGGTCAGTTATATCTATCCCACTATTAATCACAAGAGCCGAACTCTCAGCATTCGCCTAGAATTTGATAATCCCCACCTAAAATTAAAACCTGGCATGTTTACAACAATATATATAGATGCCCAAGAAAAGAACAATGTCCTTACCGTTCCTACAGAAGCTATTATTCATTCCGGACAAAGACAAATTGTTTTTGTAAGCCCGCAATTAGGATATTATGAACCAAGAGAAATAACTACAGGTTTGGTGGGAGACAATCGACTTACCGAAGTTATTAATGGTTTAGATGAAGGCGAAACAGCCGTTATTTCAGGACAGTTTCTTCTTGATTCAGAAAGCCAGCTCCAAGAAGCGATCCAAAAAATGCTCCACGCTAAATTACAAAAGAAATCAAAAGATTCTACAAAATCATCTTCAATAAAAGAAAAGAGTCATACGCACCAAGACGGCGCTAAAAATACTTATTATACTTGTTCAATGCATCCACAAGTAATTGAAAAAGAACCAGGAACCTGCCCTATTTGCGGAATGGATTTAGTAAAAAAAGAAATGCCCTAGAAACTTAAAACAACTACCCCACCCTAAATAGGGTGCTGTTTGTGAGGTATTAGAATGATAAATTGGATTATCGAAAAAAGTGTCAAAAATCGTTTCTTTGTGATTATAGTCACCCTGATTATAATAGGAATTGGCGGTTGGGCCATTAAAACCATCCCGGTAGACGCCATCCCTGATTTATCAGACGTACAAGTTATTGTCTTTACCAAATATCCAGGCCAAGCTCCGCAGGTTGTCGAGGATCAGGTAACCTACCCCCTTTCTACCGCCATGCTCTCTGTCCCTTATGCCAAAACCGTTAGAGGATATTCCTTTTTTGGTTTTTCCATGGTTTATATTATTTTTGAAGACGGAACAGATTTATATTGGGCCAGATCCAGAGTACTCGAATATTTAAATTTCGTTGCCGGCAGATTACCTAGCGAAGTAACCCCACAAATAGGACCCGATGCCACTGGAGTGGGATGGATATATATGTATTCTTTAACTTCAAAAGAACATGATTTATCCGAACTTCGATCAATCCAAGATTGGTTTCTACGCTATGAACTTATGAGTTTAAAAGGAGTGTCTGAAGTTGCCAGTGTTGGCGGATATGTAAGACAATACCAAGTAGAGGTAGATCCCGACAAACTAAGAGCATTCAATATTCCTTTAAGCAAAGTCAGAAAATCCATAAAACTATCCAATAGCGATGTTGGTGGCAGATTGATAGAAATGGGTGAAACTGAGTTTATGATTAGGGGACAAGGATATATTAAATCAGTTGAGGATCTAAAAAGAATACCAATTTCTATCGACATGAAAACCCATACTCCCATTTACCTGTCGCAAATAGCCAATATTCAAGTGGGTCCTGAAATTCGCCGTGGTATTGCCGAAATGAATGGAGAGGGCGAAACAGTCACCGGTATTGTAGTCATGCGATTTGGTGAAAATGCTTTAGAGGTGATCAAAGCTATAAAAAACCGTTTAGCTGAACTTAAATCATCACTCCCCAAAGGAGTAGAAATACACACTTCTTATGACAGATCTAATCTTATAAACCGAGCCATAAAAACCCTAAACATTAAATTGTTAGAAGAAATGGCAGTTGTTGCCATTATTTGCATCCTATTTCTGCTTCATTTTAGATCTTCATTTGTTGCCATTTTTACCTTACCAGTAGGCATTCTAATAAGTTTAATTATAATGAGATTATTAAACATCAATGCCAATATCATGAGTTTAGGAGGGATAGCCATTGCTATTGGTGTAATGGTGGACGCCTCGGTTGTCCTGGTAGAAAATCTGCATAAACATTTGGAAAAAGATGCAGGCAAATCGCCCCATATAGATGTCGTGATTAGATCAGCTAAAGAAGTGGGACCTGCTTTATTCTTCTCATTACTAATTATTACTATTAGCTTCTTACCGGTATTTACACTAGAACAACAAGAAGGACGTCTTTTTAGTCCTTTAGCATACACCAAAACCTTTGCCATGGCCGCTTCTTCGTTTATTGCCATAACCATTATTCCGGTCCTGATGTTTTACTTGGTAAGAGGGAAAATGCCTAATGAACAAAAAAATCCTTTGAGCCGTTTTTTTACTTTTATATATCGCCCCATTATAAGAAAAGCTCTTACCTATCCCAAAATTACTATTTTTCTAGCTTTATTACTCTGTCTAGCAACTTTTATTCCTTACTCAAAGCTCGGTAGCGAGTTTATGCCACCTTTGAATGAAGGAGATATACTTTACATGCCTACAACTCCACCAGGGATAAGTATTACTAAAGCTAAGGAACTTTTACAACAAACGGATAAAATTATTAAAATTCACCCTCAAGTTGAACATGTATTAGGTAAGGTTGGGCGGGCCGAAACTGCAACCGACCCGGCTCCTATTTCTATGATTGAAACCACGATACTCTTAAAACCCAAAGATACCTGGCCGGAAGGAAAAACCATTGAAGATATTATGCAAGAACTTGATAAAATGGTCCAATTTCCTGGTTTAACCAATGCTTGGACCATGCCCATCAAGACCCGAATTGATATGCTGGCAACAGGAATAAAAACTCCTGTTGGTATTAAACTAATGGGAGCTGACTTAAAAACCCTGTCTAAGATTGGTCAACAAATTGAGGCTTTAGTCAGTCAACTTCCAGATACCCTATCGGCCTATTCTGAAAGAGTGGTGGGAGGGAATTTTATTGATATTAATATTCGCCGAAAAGATGCCTCACGTTTTGGTTTGGCCATATCTGATATTCAAATGGTAATAAAAAGCGCTATTGGAGGCATGAATATATCATATTCTATCGAAGGATTAGAAAGATACCCCATTAATTTACGCTTTCCTAGAGAACTACGTAATAATATTGACAAACTATCCAGAGTACCTGTCGCAACCCCTATGGGACACACTATTCCCTTAGGGCAGGTGGCAGATATCAAGATCACCAAAGGAGCGCCGGCCATTAAAAGTGAAAATGCCCGTCGTACCGCGTGGATTTTTGTGGATCTGAAAACCAGTGATTTAGGTGGCTGGGTAGAAATGGCTAAAAAAGAAGTGGCTAAAAAAATTAAACTTCCACGTGGTGTATCATTGGTATGGTCCGGACAATATGAATATATGGAAAGAGCCAACAAGCGCCTTGCTCTAGTAGTACCGCTTACTATTATCATCGTATTACTGCTGCTTTTTATTCATTTTAAAAACTTAACCGAAAGTTTAATAGTTATGACTACTCTTCCTTTTGCCATGATAGGTGGTATATGGCTCATGTGGTTATTTGATTACAACATGTCAGTAGCAGTAGGAATAGGATTCATAGCCCTAATAGGACTTGCCGCAGAAACCGGAGTAGTAATGCTGGTTTATCTGGACGAATCATATAAAAATTGGCTCGAATCAGGAAGGCTAAATACTTTGAACGATATTAAAAATAGTATTATCGAAGGAGCTGCTTTAAGGGTAAGACCGATTCTAATGACTGTATCAACCACCATGATTGGCTTACTTCCTATCATGGTTGGGACCGAAACCGGCACCCGAGTCATGAAAAGAATAGCGGCACCCATGGTAGGAGGTTTAATTTCCGCTACCATTCTATCTTTGATCTTATTACCTGTTATATATTTATTATGGAAACGATTCACGTTTCAAAAAGAAGAGTCCGTTGACTAAACTTTGAGCACCAACTAAGGATTTAACCAAAGAAAGGATATTTAATTTTTTATAATTTTTTGTAACAATAAACATAGGAGACAATGATGACTAAATCGCTTGTAAAACTTCAACTACTTACTCTACTAACTGTAGGTCTATATTTTGTAGCTTCTGCATCTGGATTATTTGCTGAAGAACAAGGACACGGCAGCCACTCAAGTCATGGTGGTCATAAAAAGGGACACAGTGCCCATAAAATGGGCCACCATAAAGCTAAAGGTAAAGAACAAATGATTAAAGGGCGGTTAATAGGTTTAACATGTTTTTTACAACATAACGCTCAAGGTGAAAAACATAAAAACTGTGCCAGAATGTGTGCCGAAAATGGATTACCACTAGGTCTTATGTCAGAAGATCATCAAATTTATTTAATAATGGGTGAAGGACATGAACCACCTAAGGAAACAAACAAAAAACTACTTAAGTATGTCGAAAGCAAAGTAATGGTCAAAGCAAAACTAATCCAAAATCATGGAATTAAGGCGATTATAGTCAATAAAATTAAAAAGATATAATCTTAACAAAAACAGTAACAATCCATTTGTCAACGAAATTGTCGGCAAATCATTTTATTGAAAACAGATTTGTTGGCAATATTTCGTATATTGAATTAGTACTCGTTTTTGACAACAAAATTGTTAGAAACGTAACTTGTTAATAAGAGTTGACATTGTTTTTCATAGACAACCTACAGTTATTTATTATATCTATTGTCAAAAATGAGCTTTTTGAGAAATCGATGTATAAATTAGTAAAAAATGGTACTATAGTTTTTGTTAATTTACTGACCCTTTACTAGGAGATTTTCCAATGGGTAGTTTTGATCGATTAAGGTTCCCGGATGCATGCAGCGCGATCATAAAAAATGAAAAAGAGGAAATCCTATTAGTAAAAATTAAATTTAAAGGGGGCAGATGGCAACTACCTGGAGGATTGATAGAAAAAGGAGAATCTCCCTGGGAAGCTTGTGAAGAAAGGATGCTTCAAGAAATCGGGGTAAAATCTAAAATTAACAAACTAGTGGGAGTATTTTTCCGTCCCGAAAAAGACGCTAATATTTTTATCTTCCAAGGATCTTTAGTAAATGGTGCACCCTTTAAAAATTCTGAAGATATCGAAGAGTGTCAATATTTTCCTATTGATGCTTTACCAAAAGAGCTAGCTGACCACACATTGGAAAGAATCAAAATATGCTTTAACGCTAACAATACAGTGTTTAAAAAACAATCTTAAATTAACATGATAAAAATATTTTTTCTTATAATAGTTATAACTGTTTATTATTCTTGTATAATAACACAACCAAAAAATCTTGCCCCTATTCATACAATAGACAGAACTACTTACGAAAAAGAACAACTTGCCTTCCAAACCCCAACGGAAAAACAACTATTGAAGGACATTGATGATATTACCAACACTGATAATAAGTCTTCTAAGAAACGTAAGATTCCTGAGTCCACATTGAATGAGACAACAATTAGTAAAAACCGCTTCAATCATTATCTGAACAAACGCTTTATCATTAAAGATGAAATTTATGATTCTCCGTGGGTATCAGCTATCTCTTCCGATATTGAACCCTATCTTAATACTGTCGATGAAGGAGATAAGTCTAGTTTAGGGACCTTATCCTCAATTACTAAAGGAGATTACTTACTAGAAAATCAATTCCTTAAAGTAGCTCTTTCACACTCTTCCAATCAATCTTTTTTTCTTCCCAGCGGAGGATATATCACAGATGCAACCACTCCTTATCAATCATCAGACGAAATACAAGTTATTTATTCTCAAATTAAGATCAAAGATGAAAAATTTTTTATAAAATATAATGAAGCCTTCACTCACCGTAATAAGGACCAAGTAAATATAATTTTTAAAGGAGAAATAAAGGGACTTTCCAATACATCAATTTATAAACGCTTCTCACTTGATCGCAACAGCTCATTTTTAAAAATATTAATTTCGGTCATACCCGGTACCAAAATTAAAAAGGAAAAGGATGTTGAAATTGTTGAGAAATTTGTTTGTCCTACCTGTTCCTTTCAAACAACAACACCTGGATACGCTGATATTTTAAAATCAATTTCAGATGTAAATTCTTTTTCTGCTTTTGGCCGCAAAATAGCTTACAAATACGAGATCAGTGGAAAACCCTCTCAAGTGATTAAGATTAATGCGGGAGTTAAAATCCTGCAAACCAGTACATACAATAAGAAAACCAAGAGTTATAATTTTGGGCGTACATTTTGGATAAAAGATTACACTTTCTCGCCGGATCTGGATTCTTCGGACCTGGGACAAGTAACTGGATTTGTCCGCCTTAATTCTGGAAAAAAGCTTACTGAAAGTAATATTATCTTAAAAAAACTAAATGGAAGATTTGTTGCTTTAGCGAAAACAGATAATGAAGGCTTCTTTCATCACCTCCTACCCGCAGGTTATTACAAGATCCAACCAGCTATTGGAAATTTTCCTTCACCCAACCAAACAACTGTTAAAGTGAAAGCATACGCTAGAACCATTGTTAATTTAAAGGCAGAAATTAGCCAACTAAACATAACTGTAATAAATAAAAACGGTCAAAAGATCCCTTTTCGACTCTCTATTTTAGGTAAAGGAGATACCAAGACTCCAGATTTATCCTTTCTGCATGGATATAATGCTTATAAAAATTTCTTGTATTCACCCACAGGAAAAGCCAGCATAGCCATTCCCCCTGGAGAATATGATTTTTACATTTCTCATGGAATTCTTTATTCCATATGTAAGAAAACCTCTGTACTTGCCCCAGGCAAATTACTCTCACTCAGATGTCGATTAAACCGTGATATAAACGTTCACAATTATAAAACTGCCGATATTACGCTGTTTAGTAACAGGTCTCCCTTTGCAAGTCTTCCATTAGAAGAACATTTCATAATGGCAGCTACCGAGGGATTAAATTTAGTTAGTTTTATCGATGTTGAGCCTTCTTCTAAGCTGATAAGTCCTGTCAATTTTCCCCAACATATTACAGGTTTTTCAACCCATACACCTTGGGGTTTGTTCTCCTTCTACCAAACCGATCAACAGACTCTTAATTCTTTAAAATCACTTTTTTTAAAAAAATCAAAAGAATCAGAAAAATCAGTAAAAAATCCCACAGCTTTCGCGGATAAAATAAATAAAATAAAAACAAGCTCGCCTGATACCATCGTCGCGTATTTTCCACACTCTTCTACAAATGGAAAAGTTCCTCGAAAAATTTTACCGTTTAAAAAACTTTTAAACCAAATAGATTTTTTAGGAATTTTTCACCGATACTCCGAACAAAAACAAAGAAAGTTACTGCGCTATTGGCACAAAACCTTAAATAAAGGGTTTAAATTTCTCCCCTTAGCTGGAAGTCTCTCTTCTTCCTACGATACTACCCCAGGTTTTCCCCAAATATTCTTCTATGCATCACCTATTATTAGAGCCATCAAAAATGAAAATGATAATAACAATGAAGAATCCCTTTACCAACCTAAATCTGACTTAGAACATATTCTTATTCAGCGTAACTTAACACTAACCAATGGACCATTAATCGATGTAACTGTTAATCACACGGTCAAACCAGGCGGAACAGCTACCCTAAAACGAGGTGGGGTTAATTTAGCTTTTAGGGTATTTGCCGCTACTTGGATAAATCTTGAACAGGTCCAGATAATTGTTAATGGAAGGGTATATCGCACCTTCAATATCCCCTCAAATCGAGAGATCCACCGCCTGGCTAAAAACATTTTTATTCCTATCAGAAGAAAAGGGTGGATGTATGTTTTAGTTAAAGGAAACTCCTTTTCCATCCCCATGCAACCTGGTGATATAGAATTAAACCCTGTACCCCTAGCTTTTACCAACGCAATTCATATTGAACCCAAAGCGAAAAACTCAAAGCAAGAGTAATATAGGATTTAAGTGGGAGTTTATAGATGCGTGCTATATTGATCATCATTGATTCATTCGGCATTGGAGCCCTTCCAGATGCAGATCAATATGATGATGTAGAAGCAAATACAGCTCTACATATTTGTCAAAATATACCCAACGTCCAACTTAATACTTTATATAAACTAGGATTAGGCAATTGTGCATCATTACTAGGATTTGAACTTCCAGGTATCCCTTTTAACAACAAACCTATGGCTAGTTATGGAGTTATGGCTGAAAAGTCTCCAGGAAAAGACACTACAACTGGTCACTGGGAAATCGCAGGAATTATAATTTCTGAGCCTCTTCAAACCTTTCCTCCAGATTATCCTTCTTTTCCCGCATCGTTAATTGATAAATTTACCAAGCAAATTGGCAGAAATATTTTAGGTAATATCGCTGCTTCTGGTACAGAAATAATCAATCAATTAGGTAAAGAACATATGGAGACCGGCTTTCCAATTGTATACACCTCTGCAGATTCAGTTTTTCAAATGGCTGCTCATGAGGAAATCATTCCTTTGCAAGACTTATACTCGATGTGTAAAACAGCTCGAATACTTTGTAACGAATTTAATATCGCCAGAATTATTGCCAGACCCTTTACTGGCACCCCTGGTAACTTTACCAGAACCGCTAACAGAAAAGACTTCAGTATTGCATTGCCTTCTGAGTCCGTTTTAGACCATCTATTAAAAAATAATATTGAAACCATTGGTGTTGGAAAAATTGGTAATATATTTAATGAACAAGGCTTAAAGATAAGTTATCCAGTCAAAGGGAACAAAAACTGTCTGGAAAAAACCTATGAATTACTTCTTCCAAATAACACTGCTTCTTCGTCTTTCATCTTTGTAAATTTGGTAGATACTGATATGTTGTTCGGACACAGAAGAGATACCAAGGGATATTATCAAGAACTATTACATGTGGACCATTGGTTAGAAAAAATTATTAGCCGGTTATCTGAAGATGATCTTTTAATCATTTCCGCTGATCACGGTTGCGATCCCACACACAAAGGAACTGACCATACTAGAGAATATGTTCCTTTACTGGTATACCATAAAAAATGGGCGGCACGGAACCTGCAAATTCGCTCTTCCTTTGCTGATATAGCCCAAAGTCTTGCTCATTATTTTAAGGTACCCAAGATTCCAAATGGTGTTAGTTTTTTATAAAAAAGGAGTCTTCAAATGTTTCCTCAAGATATAATACATCAAAAAAGAGAGGGTCTGTCTCTTTCAAAAGAACAAATTGATATCTTCATCGAGGGGCTTCATAACGGCCTTTTTAAGGATTACCAGGCCTCGGCTCTTTTAATGGCCATCTTTTTTAATGGGATGGATACCAATGAAATTTATCACCTCACAGATGCCCTTATGCATTCGGGAGATATGATTAATTTGGATCAAATACCTGGTATTAAAGTTGATAAGCATTCGACCGGTGGTGTAGGTGATAAAGTCTCATTAATTTTAGCACCACTAGCAGCAGCCTGTGGAGTATACGTCCCTATGATGAGTGGTAGAGGTCTTGGGCATACTGGTGGGACTATAGACAAACTAGAGTCAATAGAAGGATTTCAAATTAATCTAACCATAAGCAAATTTAAAAAAATATTAAAGAATGTCGGCTGTGCCATGATTGGACAAACCAAAACCCTTGTCCCCGCGGATAAAAAACTCTATGCGCTTCGTGATGTAACAGCCACAGTTGAAAGCATACCTTTAATCTGTGCCAGTATTATGAGTAAGAAAATAGCTGAAGGCATCGATTCTCTGGTTTTAGATGTCAAAGTAGGAACTGGTGCGTTTATGAAAAACATAAATGATGCAACCACACTAGCAAAGATGATGGTAGAAACTGGAAAGAAATTAAAAAAACCTACTGTTGCTGTTCTCACTGATATGAACCAACCCCTAGGATATAATGTGGGAAACTCACTTGAGATAATTGAAACAATTGAATGTTTAAAAAACAAGGGTCCTGAAGATTTAATGAACGTAACCTACGAACTAACAGCTCATATGATATACATGGCTAAACAAGCAGCAACCCTTGCAGAAAGTCGAAAAAAAGTAAAAAAGGTTCTGTCTTCAGGTAAAGCTCTAGAGGTGTTTGCCTCTTTGATAGAAAAGCAGGGTGGAAATCCCCGTATCATTGACAAATATTCCCTACTTCCCAAAGCCAAAAAAAGACTGGCTCTCACTTACATTCCTCGTTCTTTGCTAAAGAAAAGCGGTCCTCAAAAAGGATATGTTCACCAAGTTGACGCGCTCCTAATAGGAAAAGCCTGTCATGCCCTTGGATCCGGTAGAGCTTCAATAGACGATAAAATCGATCCAGCGGTGGGAATCAACAATATTTGCAAGATTGGACAACCCATTTCTGAAGGAAAGGTTCTTTGCCAGATACACTATAACTCGAAAAAACAATTGAATAATGCTATTAAATATCTACAAAAAGCTTTTGTTATTAAAAGACATGCGGTTGAAGCACCAAAACTTATTTTAAAAACTATTCGCTAAGATATTTATTAGGCCAGGAGATACCATTATGGAAGCAGTACAATTTATTCAATCAAAAATTGAAAATTTTATACCTGAAATTGGATTGATTCTAGGATCGGGATTGGGATTTTTTGCTGATCAAATCGACAAACAAGCAGTTGTTCCTTACAACCAGATTCCTACTTTTCCAGAATCCACAGTAGAAGGACATAAAGGTAATCTAGTTTTTGGAACTGTTCATAATAAAAACATTCTTTGTATGCAGGGGCGCTTTCACTACTATGAAGGTTATTCTATTGAGCAAGTTACTAAGCCCATCCGCACTATGCATCAATTGGGAATTAAGACTTTAATACTTACCAATGCCGCTGGTGGAATTAACGATCAATTTGAACCAGGTGATTTGATGGTTATAAAGGATCATATTAATATGATGGGAACAAATCCTCTGATAGGATCGAACGATAATAATTTGGGACCTCGATTTCCTGACATGTCCACCGCTTACAATAAAGACATTAGGCAACAAGCAAGAGATACCGCTTCTAAACTAAACTTAAAAATCCATGAAGGTGTTTATTTGGCAGCCACCGGACCTTCTTACGAGACCCCGGCTGAAATTCAATTTTATAAGGCGATTGGAGCCGATGCAGTTGGCATGTCTACTGTACCTGAAGTTTTAGTTGCTAGACATGCTGGGATTAGAGTGGGAGCTATCTCATGTATTACCAACAAAGCGGCCGGACTATCTGATAAACCTTTATCCCATGAAGAAGTAACCCAAACTGCCAACAAAGTGAAGGAACATTTCGCTGGACTTATAAGCGAATTGATTGCTAAGATATAATAACTTGTCTGGTAAATCTAACAACCTACTTAAAAAGAAACCTGCGTACCCAACATCATCATATGAGCAGTGTTATCCAGATTTTCATCACCCTCCCAAAACTTGTCTTTTACTTTATAATACCCATATAGAGCTCGAAGGGCAACATATTGACTAAAAGTATAATTAGCACCCAAGGCTACTTGTAAATCATAACCTCGGTCCTTTTTTTCATCATTAAATTTAGCTTCTCCAAACATGACCATACTGTAAGTCAATGCCAAAGTAAGGTTCTCGTCATAATTATAGGATCCACCAGCAAAAATTCTGGTAAAACAATTATCATTATCACTAAAACACAACACATTTTTAACAGTGCTTGAAGCCTTCTTAACTGTACCTGACTTTTCTTCCTCTTCTTCGAACTGCATCTCCCTCTGTCGACCAAACATGAAATGAAATGTTACATCTTCTAAAAACTCTACATCTCCTATTGAAATATCTGCTCCAATTGAATAGTAATCATTATCCCAATTACTAGTCCCTCTATAATTTAGAGCCAAAAGACCAGATAGTTTTATCTCAGTTGCACCCCACTGGGCATCATAGGCTACCAGGTGCTCCCAATACATATCCATAGCATCTTTATCAATTACTAAAGTATCATTCTCATCTAAAGTAGTTAAATAATAAGCACCAGCTATAGTGGGAGTTTTATATCCCAGAAGATCTTTCCGTGACCTGTACCTAAATCCTAATTCACGGCCCCTATTATTATTTACTAACCCTCTTTGATCTATATTCATACTACCTAGGCCGGTTCCGGACAAGGGATCATGTTTTAAAAAACGTAGGGCGCCTGCGGTAAATGTTTGCCCCAGTATTATTTCTCCAAAAGGTGTTTCGATGGTTCCAGCAGCTTGCCTTACACGTAATCGACCCGACATACCATCTCCAGTCTCATAAGACTCGCTACCTATAGTTATAGGTTTTAAAGCGGCAGTGGAATTAAATCCCATTTCCAGAATATATTTTAATTTAATTGAATCAAAAGTATATTCACCTTTTAATCCTCCGCGAGACTCCGAATTACCTACATCACGCACACCCTGATAATGGGTCGTACTCTTTTTTACCTTTTGAAGTACGTCTCTTATTTCTTTATTTAACTTTCCATAAATTGCCATCTCACTATTGGCTCTAGATGCAAAAACAACCACCATAAATAATGTACTAACCAATATACATAATTTATTCATATCTCCTCCTTATTTATTCACAGCTACTTATTGCATGACACCTATTCAAAAGAAAAAAGGGGGTCAAAAGCCCCCCTTTTTCCTCACCAAAATGTAACGGCAATTATTCTATTCAAATTAGAATTTATGGCTTACTCCAAGTGCTACTTTTTGAATATTGTTATCATCTTCCATACCAGCAGCATCTTTATCTTCTTTAAAATTAACCATACTGAAAAGAGCGTATAAAGTAGTTGTTTTACCAAAATTGTGCCATCCACCTACATTAACACCCAAACCATCAAACATATTATCATTATTATCATTATCATCAGATTGATTACCTACTGAAAGACCGGCTTTGCAGCCTTCCATAAACTCATAGGTTCCGGAAACATAGATATAATTTTGTTTTAAGTCACCAGCTTCTAGATTGGCGTTTTCATAAGAAAAACCTACGTCAAGACCTTCCATAGCTGTATATTTACCAGAAACTCTTAGCATTTGGGCCTTATCCTCATCCATTTCAGCATCACTATTTATAAATTGTAAAGAAGCTAAAATACCGTCTTTATGATAGGTAGCTCCAGCACTAAAATCATGTTTATTATCTTCACTATCATCAGGAATAAAAGCCGCATTTATAGCCAAGGCGCCATCAAGAAAATGAGGAGTAGTATAGGCGATCAATTCGTTATCTACCCACATTTCTGCGGTAAACATAGAAAGACCGAAGGTAGCTCCCTCATTATGTTCTCCAGCAGCAGTATCTTCAAAAGGATCTACTTCTTGGCCCATTGTTTGATAAGAAAGATAAGGCGTTCCAAATAATATCTCTCCAATACCAGATTTAATTCCACCATAAAAATTCCTTCTTTTTAAGGCAAGGTTTTCGGTACCTGTAGCAGATGCGCTATTGGTGAAATCAACGCTTTTAACATAAGTTATTGTACCATGATCTTGTGGATGTAAACCAAATTCCATTTTGTAAAGACCGGTAATGCCTTCTGACAATTCGGTAGTTCCCTTAACACCAAAACGCGAAGCATTATCTACCATTTGAATGCCAAGGTCTTTCTCCATTTCTGGTTTCATTGAATTAACGATAGAAACTCTCAAATCACCATAAACCTGTGGCTGAGCAACAGCCGTGCCTACTAATAAAAGATTAGCAAACAAAAACAATACAATTCTCATAAAACCCTCCTAGTAAATTGATAAAAAGTTATAATTTGTTTAACCTTAGTTAATTATTAATTAATAAAATTTTTATTGTTACGTGTAACATTATTAAAAATTTATATTGTTTTGGCAAGCAAAAAATATCATATTTTTAAATAGTTAAAGTAATATGTAGAATTAATTGGAAACTGCGTGTTTGATATAATCTACTTGAAATAGGCCATCCCGGCCATACAACACTGAAGCAACATCAACTCGAACACTTGAAAAAAAATTTTTAGTCAAAAAGTATTTAACTGCTTTTTTAAGTTTATCAATTTTAAACTTATTAATCGCGTCAAAACCATCAATAAGCAGTTCACCTTTCCTATCACCTCGTCGAGTTTTTACCTCTATAATAACTCCGACATTTTTTTCGGGATCTAAAGCTAGAATATCAACTTCAAAAAACTTTGTACGATAATTTTTTTTTAGAACTTTGAGTCCTAATTTTTGTTGGCAATAGTTACTAACAAAATCTTCTCCCCAACTACCCAATAGCTGATTAGACATATTCGCGTACTCCCTTAAAAGACCTGCGATGTAAAGGAGTAATACCAAATTTTTCTATGGCATCCCTATGCCTAACTGTTCCATAACCTTTATTTTCATTAAAACCATAGTGAGGATATTGACGATGCAAATCATTCATCAGAGCATCGCGATGAACCTTTGCAATGTTAGATGCCGCGCCTATCACTGTACTAACCTGGTCCCCCTTAGGAACCGCTAATTGATCATACGAAAGATCTGTCACAAATTTACCATCTATAATAATTATACGTTTATCAGACGCACCAATCTGTTCTACTAGCTTTAAAATAGCCGTTTTCATTGCTAATAAGGCCGCTTGTAATATGTTTATATTATAAATTGTCTCGACATCAATATGTGCTACAGCGTAACCAACAGCATGTTGGTTGATATATTCGGCAAGCTCTTCACGCTTTCGAGCTGATAGATTTTTTGAATCTTCTATGCCTGGATCATTAAAGTTAGTTCCAATACAGACAGCGGATGCAGTGACACATCCTGCCAAACACCCCCTACCTACTTCATCAACCCCAATGATCTCTCGATGACCCGCACGGAACAAATCCACATCAAAAGTTTTCATACCACCATCACAACTAAAACTGATCTATAAATCGTTTTTAGAAATTATCTCTTTTACTATTTCTAGATCTTCTTTAGTATCAACCGGATGATGAACGGTCAACTCCTTAATTAAAACTTTTATTTTTATTCCATTTTCTAAAGCTCTTAATTGCTCTAATCTTTCTGTCTTCTCTAATCCAGAGTTTTTTAACTCTACGAATTTTTTTAAAACCTGTTTTTTAAAACCATAAATACCGATATGTTGATGATAAGCGCTTGCACTATGCGGTAATGGACTGCGAGAAAAATATAAGGCATTTCCCGCTTGATCTATAACAACTTTTACACAATTAGGATTCTGAAAATTATTATCAACCTTTCGTGTGGTGGCAATAGTACCCATTTCCACTTCTGGATGTTCCATGAAATTTATAAATTCCTCTACCAACTCAGATTTTATTAAAGGCTCATCTCCTTGAATATTGATAATAACATCCCCTTTGCACACCTTAGAGGCCTCATACACACGATCCGTACCTGATATATGTTCAGAAGAAGTCATTACAACTTTCCCGCCAAACCCTTCTACCACATTATAAATTCTACAATCATCAGTGGCTATTAACACTTCATGTACATTGGGAGCTTTATTTACACGCTCATAAACCCACTGTATCATGGGTTTTCCAAAGATATCCGCTAATGGTTTTCCCGGAAATCTTGAGGAGCCAAACCTAGCAGGAATAATAACACTTACCACCTACTTTCCTCCAAAGCAATCAACACAGAATGAATTAATATCTAAACCTTCCTGAGAAAACATTCCGGTGAGGGATAAAAAGGCAATACCATCGGCATCAACAAAATGCTGAATCTGAGAAAGGCTGTAATTATTGGCTAAAAGTTCTTTTCTGGTTGGAGTATCAACCCCATAATGACAAGAATTAACTACTTTAGGAGAACTTATTCGCAAATGAACCTCTTTAGCTCCCGCATTACGAATCATCTTTACTATTTTTTTGGCCGTAGTACCTCGAACCAATGAATCATCCACTACCACAACCCGCTTACCATTGATAACTTCACGAATCGGAGCAAGCTTGACTTTCACTCCAAAGTCTCTGATTGATTGTTCTGGTTCAATAAATGTTCGCCCTACATAATGATTACGAATCAGTCCTAACTCAAAAGGAATTTTGCTCACCTCCGAATATCCTAAAGCAGCAGGCACTCCTGAATCAGGTACCGGAATAACAACATCTGCTTCTATATTTGCTTCTTCGGCTAATATCCGGCCAAAGTTTTTGCGCACTTCGTACACATTTTTACCAAAAATTATACTATCGGGTCTTGATAAATAAACATATTCAAATACACATTTTGATATTCCATTTTTATTTTCTTTTAACGTACTTATTCTTTCCAAAAAACCATTTTCATCTACAAATATTACCTCCCCTGGATTAATCTCCCTTTCATAATCAGCGTCCATAATATGAAACGCGCACGTTTCTGAAGCAAAAACATATCCTTCTTTTAATTTCCCTAAAATCAAAGGGCGATATCCATTGGGATCACGAACAGCAAAAATTCCTTGCTCGGTAAGTATTAATAATGAATAGGCTCCTTCCACCTGTGATAGAGCATCAATAACTCTATCTTTGATTTTCTCTCTCTTGGAACGAGCTATTAAATGTAAGATAACTTCGGTATCAGAGCCGGTTTGAAAAATTGAACCTTCTTTTTCCAAGTTCTTTCTTATTTCTCCCGCATTGGTTAAATGACCATTATGCGCAATAGCAATAGTACCCAAACCACAATTAACAACCAACGGATGTACGTTCCTCAATTCACTTCTACCAGTGGTAGAATATCTCACATGACCTATAGCAATATTTCCTGGTAAAGAATCAAATATTTCTTTAGTAAATATTTTTGAAACTAATCCCATATTACGGTGAGCCTTTATTTTACCACCATTCAAGGTGGCAATCCCTGCCCCCTCCTGCCCCCTGTGTTGCAGGGCATACAAACCCAAATAGGTTAAGTTGGCAGCGTCAGGATGTCCCCATACTCCAAACAATCCACACTGATCTTTCATTGCGTCTTGGGATTCTTTCATTTATCTTACCCCCCCAAATACTCTTGAAAAAATGGTATCTACCCACCGGGTATATTTCTCCATAGAAAACAATTCTTTCAGCTCTTCTTTATTAATTAATTCACTTACTCTAGTATCATTAGATATCAGATCGGTAAAGGATGTTTTTTGTTGCCAAGCTTGCATGGCATTTTCTTGAACCAATTTATAAGCATCTTCTCTCAACATACCTTTCTCAGTTAAAGCAATTAGAACTGTCTGCGAGAAAAATAAATGATACGATTTTTTTACATTCTCTTCCACATTTTGAGGATATACCACCAGACCGCGAACCATATCAGTAAAACGTACCAGAATATAATCAATCAAACCCGTGCTGTCAGGAGCAATAATCCTCTCCACCGAAGAATGTGAAATATCTCGTTCATGCCAAAGAGGTATATTTTCTAAGGATGCTAAGGCATTAGACCTAATTACTCTAGCCAGTCCAGAAATATTCTCACTGCCAATAGGATTCTTTTTATGAGGCATAGCTGAGGATCCTTTTTGCCCCTTACTAAACGATTCCTCAACCTCCAGTACCTCCGTACGTTGTAAATGCCTGATCTCCACACAAAAACGCTCAAGTGATGATGCTAAAATCGCTAAAGAATTAAAATACTGAGCGTGAATATCTCTTTGTAAAATTTGAGTAGAAATAGGAGCAGGTTTTAATCCTAATATTTCCAAAACTCGATGTTCAATTTTCGGTTCAATATTTACGTAATTTCCCATCGGGCCCGATATTTTGCCCACTCTCATTTGATCAAGAGCCGCGTCAAATCGATTTTTATCCCTTACGACCTGATCATACCAAGTTAAAAATTTTAGACCCATTGTAATAGGCTCACCATGAATTCCATGAGATCGCCCCATACAAACCAAGTCTTTGTATTGCAAAGACTTCTCTTTTAAAACCGACAACAAGGCTTCAATATCAGATTGGATCACCTCTCCAGCTTGTACCATCAGTAAAGAAAGAGAAGTATCCAAAACATCCGAAGAGGTTAAACCTTTATGAATATACCTAGATTCATCTCCGACCTTTTCAGCAACCATAGTTAAAAAAGCTATCACATCATGTTTACATTCCTTTTCAATTTCATCTATTCTGGAAACAGCTTCCTCCATATCAAAATTTATTTTATCAACAATCGTATTGTAGGCATCTTTGGGTATTTCCCCTTGCTCTGAATATACCTGACAAACAGCTCTTTCAACTTCTAGCCAAGTTTTAAAAATATTTGGTCGACTCCATATATTTTTCATTATAGGTCGAGTATAACGGTCTAGCAAAATGATCTCCTTTATGTTAAGGGTAAATAGATAAGAATAGACCCCCTCTACCACTTATAATATTTATCCATTTTAATCAACATGGATAAAAGGCAAGAAATATGAAGAACTTAAGCGCGCCATTTGAATGGATCATGTGCAAATATTTTCTATTAGGAAAACGTAACCAAAGATTCATTTCGATAATGGCAATATTCTCCATCTCAGGAATTGCCATCGGCGTTGCCGCTATGATGATAATATTTAGTGTAATTGCCGGATTTGAGGACACTTTTAGAAAACAAATACTTGGCGTTTCTCCGCACATCTTGATGCATAAATACCCAACCGGAGTTGATACCCCCGAAGAAACAATCAGCGATCTAAAGGCATTAACCCCAGATATTATTGATATAAGCCCCTTTATCTTCTTTGAAAGTATTATTCACTCCCCTCAGGCCCAAAAAGGAATTATCGTTAAAGGAATACATGAATCTGCGTACAACATGAAAAGCCACTGGAAGAACCTGTTTATTAAAGGACAATTATCCTCTATCCGCAAATCTACCATTATGCTTGGTAAAGAACTAGCCGCTAAGCTAAAAGTTGATGTTGGAGATACTATTAAACTTGTACGACCCAAGACTCTGGCTACTCATGCCGGACAAAAAGCAAGTGTCCAATCATTTACCGTAGGTGGTATTTTTCAATCAGGAATTTCTTATACTGATTCCAAATTCGCTCTTTTATCAATCGCCACAGCTCAAAAATATTTTGGAAGAGGTGAAAGATTCACAGGTTTAGATATTTCCCTTTCTGATCCAGATTTATCCACCGATATCATGAAGTTAATTTATCAAAATTTCCCTGACTATCTCACTCGTGATTGGAAGGACGTTAACCGTCCCATGTTTGAAGCATTAAAAATAGAACGTATTGTTATGGGTCTAATTTGCATTATTATCATGATAGTGTCCGGTGTAAATATTATTACCACACTCATAATGATTATTTTTGAAAAACAAAGGCAAATTTCTATGATAAAAGCTCTTGGATCAACCAGAAATGCCATCGTTAGAATATTTCTTTATCAGGGAATCATTCTAGGAACGATTGGAGCCATCTTGGGAACCTTATTAGGCCTTATCTTATTATATTTGTTAGACAAATATCAGTTTATCGAATTGCCGGTACGAACTTACCAAGTCTCTACATTACCTGTAAAATACCTATTTCATATTTACCCATATATTGGTTTAGTGGCTATTTTAATAAGCGCCATAGCTACAATTTTCCCCGCTATCAAAGCGGCAAATATCAATCCTGTAGATGGATTAAAAAGGGCTCATTTATATTTCTAAATTTAAGCCAATAATCTATCTCAACCTTCAGCGGCTAGATCCTCATCCTCATCTGTTTCTTCCATTGCCATATAGTCCTTGTAACTCATGGATTTGGTTAGTGTTCCAGACAGTTCGTTAGAAAAATCATTATAAATATCATTAAATTGTTCTAATAGAAATAGAACCTCATTAGCTGTATTGGGTTTATAAGATCCCTCTGATCCAATCTCAACAACTATATCACGAGCACTTTTTAGGGAATCAATTAATTCATTCATTCGTTCGTTAACAAACCTCAACCGTACCTCGTCAATATTCTCTCTCATTTTAAAATCAAGACCCTTTAAATTATACATCTTTTGAAAATCTCTATCATTCAATAATCTTTTCATGGCGCGATGGATTTCGGGTCTAAATCGTTTTGCATTTTTATTGACCATATCTATGATCACATGAAAAGGAAGTCTGGGTCTATAAGGTCTATTAGTTGCAAGTGCGTCAATAAAATCAGCCGCACATAACAACTGGGCCTCAAAAGGAATTTGATCTTCAATTAATCCAAAAGGGTAGCCACTACCATCGTTTAGCTCATGATGCATACTTACCCACTCAGCAACATCTTTAAAACCCGGAATACTTTTTAAAACATTCCCAGCTAATAAAGGGTGAGATTGCATAGTCTTCAGTTCTTCTTCGTTCAACCTTCCTGGCTTTTCTAGAATATGATCAGCTATGTATAACTTACCTAAATCATGTAATAAGGCCGCGGTTCGCAGTTCTTTGGACATAGGTATATTAAGTTGTTTAGTTAAATGTTCTAAACATAAAGTAACACCCATACTATGAAACCTGGTGTATTTATTCTTATTATTAATAGCTTCAGCAAAAGCTCTAACAATACCATCATATTGTCCCTGCACTTTCTGCCGAATTTTTTTGGAAATACTGTGGGCAACTATATAAGCTACTACCACCGCCAACAACATAATCACTATAGATATAGCGATTGTTAGTTGGTTTGACCTTTTCATATTACCAATTATATCCTTTTCAGGGATTATAATTCCTATCCTCCAATTTTTACCAAGCTCGTTGGATAAACGACTAAAAGAAGCAATATACCTGTCCTCTTGGTGCTCAAATATAAACTTGTTTTTATTTTGGATCTTTAAGGCATCAAAAGAGGCTGATACCCAACCAATGCCCAAATCTTTAACTTTGATGGAACGAAACCCTTCTTCGGAAAGAAATCCATCATCTTTGTCACCTATTTTTTCCTTATCTCTGGTACCAATGTTTTGATTTTCCATTATTTGTAAAAGGTTTGGATAAGCTATTAACTTGTTATCCTCATCAATAATAAACGCTTTTCCATTTTTACTAACTTGGAGTTGATCCAGAAAATTAGAAATTTCTGCCAATTCTATATCAATACTTGTAACTCCCAACAATTTACCATCATGTCCTTTTATGGGATGACCAATGGTAATACCTGGTTTTTTACTGGAGAAAAAGACATAAACATCGGTCCAATAGTAGGATTTGTGAAATTTGGCTCCTCTATACCACGACCTGGTTCTAGGATCAAAATTTGTCTCGGTTGTGGTTTTTTCTTTAATCAATTCACCGTATTCATTACGATATTTCCAAGTTACTGTAGGGATTTTTACATTTCTATTGATCAACTTGGTATTGATGATGCCATTAGGGTTTCTTTGCAACATCATAAAATTACCCTTTTCATCACCAAAGTTTACATTCGCTAGATAGGGAAAAAACCGCAAAATCTCCAAGCCATATTTTTCAAATTCATCATTTTTATATAAAGACAGAACATCTTGCTCAGCCATTTTGGCACTTATACTCACAACTCTATAAACGGGTTCTAAAAAATGAATAAGTTTTTCAACTACTGTATCTGTGACCTGATCCATCAAACTATCTGATAACTTTAATATATTATCCACATTGTTGTTGTAATTATAAGAAATAATAGCCACAGAGCTTAAAATTAATAAACCTACACACCCGATAAAGATAGCTAAGGCAAAACAATGCTTTTTTATCATATCGGTATTATCGGATATAAAAATTGATTTCTGAGAAAAAAGTGAGAATTTTAAAAAGAAGCTCTAAACACCCAACCCTGAGTAGTGGTTGCTTGTTTTTTATCTTTGTCGGACCAATTAAGAACTAAGTAAGACCAATAATAATAGACAGTTATGGCTCGAATCTTTTTACCTATATAAAGCTTCACATTATAACTATCCTCCGGCATAGAATAAGAAGTGATTTCCAAAGGGCTGGATAAAGGAGGTTCTGGTATTACAACAGACTGATCAAAATTACTACACATCGTATATACAGCCTCAAAATCGAATTCAATGTTCCACCAAAAAGTTTTGTGACTCTTGGCAAATAGAAAATATGATCTATAGAACTCATCCTCTGGAACTAAACTAGCTCTGGAGTATCCAGGACCTGCATCTATATACCAGCTAAGAAAATTCAAAGAGAACCTTTCAAATAATTGGACCGTATTCAATAATACCTTCAAATCTAGATCTCCACCTCCTTTTAGATAATATCTTTGATGGTCCCATTTAAGATGAGTACTCAAGTAAGAAGATTCTTTTACCGCCAAATGGGGCATTAAACGAAGATAATGCTTATCATCTTCCCTACCTTTGAAATCCTGCCACCCATAATCAATTAATAAATCCAAGTAAATAAACTTATAGAGAGTTAAAAAGCTACTTCCGATTAAATAACTATCAGTTATATAGTTGTCATTCCAAAACTCCAATTTTGAGCTATAATAATTCCTAATGTAACCAAAGTGAGGGGCGAGATAAAATCCAGGATTCCCGCTAACAACAGGTAATCCACGTAATGAGATCTTACCTCCGTATTCAAAATCGCTATTCATTTCTATGGATCCTTTACCTTTTCTAAAACCACTACTGCTATAGTAGACATGAGGGTTAATGGACAAACCAAACTTTGGTGTTCCCCAGGAAGGAAAAGGAAATAGAGTTTTTAAAACCTGTTTAGATATCTCTTTTTGAGAAGATTTTACCTTATCCTTGAGTCCTTCTTTAGAAAATTCTTCTTTCTTCTTTTCTTTGTATGACTGAGCCTTATCCTCTATATAAGATTTACCTTTTTCTTTAACTGTTTCTTTTGCTCCATCAATACTCTCAGAATTGCTTTGATTTAATCCAGAAGGTTGTTGAGCCAACAGAAAAAAACTTGAATAAGTTAAAAAATAAATCATAATAAAAATTTTCATCATATATCTCCTGGTGAAAATCTCTGTAGACAAGGTATAGTGATCAATTATCATCACCTACGAAAGTTAAACAAAACATAATACCTCAATAGTATGTTATATTTTTTGCTTTTAAACAATCTTAGTTTTGTCTCTATTTTACTTTTTTTCTTTTGGAGATATTCTCTTTTTAGGTTTTCTCTTTTTAGGTTTTTTGCTATCAGAAGATGATTCTGAAGGTTTTGATATCATACTCTCTAAATTGGTGGGTCTTACCTTTCCTTTTTTAAGATTTTTCATATTAAAAGTAAGTATCTTTTGCGTTAGATTTAATGACAAATCATACTTTTGACGAAAGGAGTCCATATCTTTAGTTAATTTATCAACCTTTTCTAATAGCACACCAATATCTTTAACAATATTCATGTTGGTCTGTTGAATAATTTGACTTGCTTTCCTGTCAATGAACTTTTCTAGCTCTTTTTGTCCTTCCAATAACTTATTTTTTAGATCATCAGTTTTAACATGCTTAAATAAATTAATAAAGTCTTTCTCAAGCAATTTAAAAACACTTTCTGAACGTTTTCTTCCCCTGACTTTTGCTTTTAATCCTTTTCTCATTAAAATAGTTACTATTTGCTTTAAATCATCTTCCGCAATACCAAAGGACTGACCAAAATCCTTGACTACCTCCCAAAAAACGCTCGGGAAATCATTAATTATATCCTTGATTGTGTATTTTGTTTTTTTCATAATATATAATTCTAATCCTTGCTATTTTACTGCCTTAAAAAGATGAATCTGTCAATAGTGTGTTAGCATATAAATAAACAGTACTAGTATTAGTGTTCAATAAAAGGAAATAACTTATACCAAACGATAGAGGAAAACGCTTAAAATAATAAACATTATATCTAAGTTCACTGCCTATACTTGAATAAATCTTATCTATATCAAATTTTTGTTCCCAAACCGTGCCAGCATCAAATATTGCATGAACAGTCAAATTTTTATTGAACCAATACCAAGTATCCCAATTTCTATAGATTGGTTTAAGCAGGTAATTGAGTTCTATTGATCCAATCAAAGCATTCTTACCTTTAAGGTTATACACTCCTCGTATAGGAAACTCTCCCTCATAGCCACCAGCATATAAATACTCATTAAATACCATGCGTTCCATGGTAGTCGAGGCAGTTCCAAATAGTCTACCAAATTTCAAATGAGAGCTTATCGTTGTATGAGGCTCTAAAAGAAAAAAATAATTTTTCAAATCTATTATCGTCTTATAAATCTGTGCCCGTTTTTTATCTAAATCTTGACCATCCCTATAAATGGTATTAGAGAAGACAAAACTTGAAAAAACCATTCCCTCACCTTTAGTTGGTGATAAGGATGATTCTGGTAATATGGCTCCATCATAAATAATACCTAGTCCTAAAGATAAGACCTTCCCTTTAAATATCCATTTATTTAAATCCTCAAAATCAGGTATGGTTTCCATATATTCATCAGGTAAGTATTTCTTCCATTCTATTCTAAAATATGGGGTTATTATTCTGTCATTATTTATAAAATTGTTAGTCAAGGTCAAAGACATATTCTGCCGATAAACCCAATAATCCGGATAAGTTGAAAAAGCATCTAGCCCACTAAAATAACCACCATACCGGTAAGGTTGGGCATTTATTTGAAACAAAAAATTGGGTTCTAATCCTTCATACCTATACTCAATTCCATAAATTGGTCTTTGATAAATACTTTCATCTAACCCCTTTGCTTTTAGAGGAACAAAATGCATTTGATAATTATGAATATCTAGAGGATCACCCCCAACCAACAAAAACCCTAAATAGGGTCTGTAATAGTTTCTTCTTTTATTATATTTGAAAGAAAGCCAGTCTCTACCTGATAAAACTAATTCATTGGGAATAAAAGGGAGCCATCCTTGAGGTGCCATATGAATAAAAGGATTATAATCTTTAACTATTTGTAACTTATTATTTTGACTTAATGCGCTGACTTTCTCATCTATCTGGGAGATGTCTATGTAATCTACTTTAGATGATTGTGATTGATTAGAGGATTGATTATTTTTTTCAAAAATAGGGTAGGTTTTATCAAAAGCCGTAGTTAATTTGAATGAAAGTGGTTCAAACCATTTATGAGGTTGATATCTAATTCGCGCGATATTATATCCATAAGGACCATAGTGAGAAAAATAGATCCACTGACCAGTTTGATCAATTTTAGGTAAAAATGCCCCTTCCAAAAAATAGGTAACTTGATATAACTTATTCACCTTGGTATCAAAACCATATAAATTATTAATACCCATCACATCTGAAGAAAAAATAACTACTCGATCATCACTAGAATAAACCGGACTCTCACAATCTCCTTCGACTTTTATTAATTGTTTAATTTCTTGGGTTTTTATTGTTATTTCATATATTTGTTGATGATTACTACCTTTGAGCATAGCATTAAAAACGATTTTTTTTCCGCTATTAGAAAACCTGGGATGATGGTGATTAACAAAGTGATTCTTATTTGAGGTTAAGTTTACCTTAGAGTAGGTTTTTAAGTCATATAACTGTATATTTGAAATACCCTCTTCTTGAGTCACCAGTACAATTTTGTTCTGATCAGAAGAAACTGATACATATCTACTACTAACACCTTCTAATACTAAATCATCCTCTAAAGAATTTATATTTATCCTTTTTACGACAGCCTTTTTGGCTAATCCCTCTGCTCTCAATTCTGTATAGTAAATATGATTCTTATTATCATAAGAAATATGAGTAACATCTAAGCCCGTAATCCTTTTTAACTTTTTTTCTTTATCATTAATTTTATTTCTTACTAACCAAATATGATCTTTAATATCTCTTCTAATATAAAAAAGATCCTGCTGCTTAGAAAATTCTATATCATTCACTATATTATTTTTATATGTCGTAATCATATCAAACTGGGTCAATGAGGAGATTTTTTTTAAATGGTTAATTTTTTCCATTTGTTCATTATGCAAAACAATCTTCATTTCATTATAATTAGATAAAAAATCATCTTTACCTAAAATGGATGTATTTCCTAGATTATATAAATAAGGCAATCGACCGGAAAATTTACGTACCAAGTTCCACAACACCTCTTCTCCATATTTATTGGCCATAAATAACAAAAACCTGGCTCCCCAAACATAAACCGATCTCTCTTCGGGCCATTTCATACTCATTTCATATAAATCAGATATATCAGGGACCTGGCCATATAAAGCAGCTACTCGATAAATCATTTCGTACTCTGAACTTCTAAGCCTACCTTTTGGTGTACTCCTAGTTTCCTCAAAAACAGCCAGACCTTCTAAAAACCAATTTGGTAATGTATGATTTGGAGGAGCCAGTAATATTCCTAACGTTGTTATAGGAGAAACTTTGCCAAATATCTTTCTAATTACTTGATAAATTCCCCGATGGGCATCCAAAGTGAAAATATGGATCAACTCATGAAATACCAGTTCTTCAATCCAAACCCGGTAATCAGATATTATAAAATCGGAGCTGGGTTGCTTTAAACTTAGAGTAATCGTATTTAAGGGGAAAATTCCAGCATTACCAATTGATTCATCTGTACCGACTACTATTCTAAGATGAACCTTTTCTTTCACATCAATCTTAAATCTTGCATGAAGAATTTCATACACTTCTTCCGCAAAAATCGAAACCCATCTACCCATCTTTGATACTGACGCCGGGAAATGAACAAAATAATGATCCGTTTCTATCGATTTCCAATCTTTCTCTAAATAAAATATACCCTTCCCAAAAACGCTATTATTTTGACAGATAAATATAATAAAAAGGAAAACAAATAAATAAAACCTAATAACGAAATACTTTAACAACGATAGCCCCAATTGATCACCGCGTCTGTTATTATTAGAAACTGACTTGGGGTTAGGTTTTGAGGCCTAACCATTACTTCAAAATCAATAGGCAAATAATTCTGCACAAAATCTTCCCATTTATCGGCTGAATGAAACACAACATTAAGTGAATTTTTCAGCATCTTTCTACGTTTCTGGAAACTACACTTTAATAATAAATTAAAAATATCTCTTTGTTCTGAAGATAGAAAATTAAAATCATTGGGATACAAAGATAAAAAGCTTGAGTTTACTTTGGGTCGGGGCCAAAAATTACCTGCGCTAACCGGAAAATCGATTTTACATGAAGAATGTAATTGGCAATTTATAGACAATCTACCATAATTTGAACTACCACACTTGGCTACAATTCTATCGGCGATCTCTTTTTGAACCATAATATGAATGGCAGAAAAATACTTTTTCTCGATCAGCAATTTTATTAATAAAGGAGATGAAATATTATATGGCAAGTTCCCTACTATCTTTACTGGAGAATCTTTTTTTAAATATCCTTGCTCAATTAAGGATGCAAAGTCAGTTTGCAGTATATCTTCCTGAATTACTGTAAAATTATCGTATTTAGCAAACCTTTCTTTAAGCACGGGAATTAGAGTTCTGTCAAACTCTATTGCGATTACTCTAAGATTATTAGCTAACAGTTTTTCTGTTAAAAAACCTAGACCTGGTCCAACCTCAACAACCACCTCAGGGGAATCAATCAATATTGTTTTAACAATCTTTTCTAAAATACCATCATTTACCAGGAAATTTTGTCCTAAAGACTTTTTAGGAGAAATACCATAAGAATGAATTAAATCCAGATAATAGGATCTCCCTTTAATATCCGTCTCTCCTTCTTTTGGTAGCTAAAACTCTAACCTCGTCAATATTCCATTTTGCTGAAGGAGATTTTTTATACAAATGGTATCCCAAACATGCTACCATTGCTGCATTATCAGTAGTATACGGCATTAATGGAAACATTATTTCAGTATTGGTATTTTTCCCTTCTTCTTTAAATTTATTTCTCAAATAACTATTAGCAGAAACACCACCTACAATAGCTAATTTTTGAATATTCTCTCTTTTCATAACAGCAAAAGTCTTCCGAAGAAGCAAATCTATTGCACTTGTCTGAAAACCGGCGCATAAATGACATATTTCTTCATCAGATAGAGGGGAATTTTTTTTTAAAAATTGCAAGGCAGCTGTTTTTAATCCACTAAAACTAAAATTAACCTGCGATTTATCGGCCATAAGTTTCGGGAAATTAAAATAATCATGTTTTCCTTCTCTGGCAAGCTTCTCAATAATTGGTCCTCCCGGATAGCCTAATTTACATATTTTTGCCACTTTATCGTAAGCTTCTCCTATCGCATCATCTAAAGTT
>CAZJDM010000037.1:0-31892 GCA_964544765.1 uncultured bacterium | reverse complement strand
TAAAAACTGTCAGCGATGAGGAAGTTTGATCTGGAAAAGTTAAAGCGACGGAACCTTATTATGGGCACTCGCTTAGTATTATGGTTGTCTCCGTTTTTTGGTAAGTTATACTACTCAATTGGCTCTCCAGATTACCTATGTTAGATATAGTCCAGCTACTACCAAAACCACTTTGTAAAGCGTAGAGGGTGAAACGATATCTATGGTTAGGTGTTGGCGGACTAGGGCCTCCCCAGCCAATTTGGGAAGGACCAAAATCGTTGGGTCCTTGACGAGATCCGCTTGGAGTAGAGGGGTTTTGTACCTTAGCAATATTTTCGGCTAACGATGAAGTTGATGATGGAAATTGAATCACCCAATGGAGCCATGGTCCTCCATCAAGATCATCCATAATTAGGATAAATTCCTGGGTTCCGTCCGGTACTGTGCTCCAGCTTACCGCAGGTGATCTATTTGATCCAGAAGGACAATTAGCAGTGTGAGCATATGTTGGATTAGTTTTACCGTCGCCATTATCAAGATTTGAATCAACTGATACACTAAAAGACGCGGCAGCTTCAATAGTAATTTCATTTGAACAGGCCGATGTAATATCAGTTGCGGATGCTTTAATGCGAATCGTTTCTGCCGTGTTATGTTTTACTCCTGCAAAGCTGGCTTCCCCATTATCAGTGGTTACAGGATTGGTGTCAGCACTTAACCCTGCCTTTGTTGTAGAGCAATTTGATGCAGTAGAGGCGGCTAAGGTGATATTTATTTGAGAATTGGTTACTAGATTATTATAGGTATCTAGCAACCTTACTACGGGTTGAGTAGATAAAGTCGTGTCAACAGTTCCTGATGTACTCGGTTGAGTTTTGTATTTCAATTTGTTGGCTGCTGCAGGATTGACTTTTATTGGTCCTGAACAGGCTGTTGTTAATCCATCAGCACTTGCTTTTAGGTAAATTGATATGGCTGTTTCATAATTTAAATTAGATAAGGTTATTTCACCATTTTCTGTACTACCCGAAGTGTTTACTAAAGTTCCTGGTGCATTATTGTCTGAAGAGCATTGATCATCTGTATAAGCAGTAATAGTAACAGTGTAGGTACCTTCGGTAATTTTTTGATCATTATCATTTTTTACCAAAATCTTAGGAGATATGGAGAAATTGCTCCCAGCGGTTTCGGTAGAAGATAATGATTCAGAGTAAACTAACTTGGAAGGAGAACTACCATCTGTATTTTTTACATTGACCGCGTTGGAACAAGCAGAAATGATATTGGGACTGGAAGCTTTAAAATAAATAACTTCTGCCTTATTATATTTTATTCCACTGAATGTAGCTACTCCGTTGTTGGTAGCAATAGGATTTTGGTCAATAGTTAGTTGTCCACTAGCTTTTGAGGAGCATTCGTTGTCTAAATAAATTGATAAAGTAATGTCTGTGTTGTCTTGAGCGACGACTTGGTCAGATGCATTATAAATACTTACTTCTGGTTGAGTAGTTAACGTTTCATTTAGGAATACAGAAGAAGACGGCTGTGCCGAATAGTCTAGGTGTATGTTATTGTTTGAAGAGGATGATGATTTTTCTTCAGAAGTAGCTTTATCGGAAGTTTTTTTAGGAGTCTGTTTAACTGTATCTTCGTCCGAACAACCCCAATGATAAGCAAAATATATAATCGATAGATAAACAATTAAAGATAATTTTTTTGAACTGGTCATGGCAACTCCAATCAATATTTGGATATATGTTATTGATCTTGTTTAGATTTATTTAATTAAATTAAAGTCGGTTGAAAATTAATGATCTTTAATTTATCAAAGATAGTAAAGTTAAGTTTCTAAAAATTAAGCGAATTTAATAGAACAAGCGAGATGAATAAATATTTAAAGAGTTGTTTTAAGGGGAGTAAAATATTTTATTAGAGTAGAACTGCAATAAAAACTTAAATTATATCTTGCTCTGTTCTTGTGTGATCCTGTTCTCCAATAAAATAATTTGCCCAGCTCTGCAATCCCACAGCTGTTAATAATGAAGCAAATAGCATATTTGCTTCATTAGCTTCAAACAATGTTGCTATGGCAGGAAATACTGGACCAGCTGCTTTTAGATTGATAGAGCTAAGAGTAGAGAAAGTAATAAATATCGATATAATAAGAATTTTTACTGATTTCACAATTAAGCCTCCTGAAATTTAGTAAGCAAATCACCCTAAAACATAGTAATCAATATTCAAATGATTCCAAAGAGATAATGCAATTATCTCTCAGTTTTGCTACTCTAAAAATAATAATCAATATTTATCAATAAAAGAAAAAAAGAGATCTATTTTTTATTAAAGGAGTCTGCCGGTGATGGAGAGCTACTTCAATTATACAATCATTAGAATGATTAGATTTTTTTTAGGTTTTATGTTTGTTTCAATGCTGGGATCAGGATGTCGATTTTTTGAAACTTATGAATATAGTGATACCAGAGACAAGCAAACAGAAAATGGCCAAAGTAGCGTCGGCAATTCCGGTTTAGTATCTGGACAGGAGGGCTATCCTACAGGAGAAGTTAAATCTGATGATAATAAAAATGATTTGGGTGAAGGGCAAGATTTTCCATCCTTAGATGAAAATGAAAAAAATTATTTAAAAGATTTTACCTATAATAATCTACAGGAACATGAATTTGATTTTTATTTTGAGCCCAATAAAGATGAGATTGCCGCAAGTATACAGAAAATTGATCATTTTTTCGTTTCTACCCAAGATGTAAGACCTTCAAGCGCTTTTCAAGCTTGTTTAGACGGTCTTTTAAAACAGTTAAAATATGTTCGACAGCACCAAAGTAATGTATTTATCTTAAGTGCTCGATTAACATTTGATTCATGTGTAGAATATCTTCATAAGGAATACGCATTAACTCAAACCAGCTTTAAAGATAGTATTTATATCCAGGGAGAAGGAATCTTATTTATCTATAGTCGGATAACTTTTGAGGAACTAGAAATAATTGAAAATATGTCGTCTATTACTGTTAAAGAGTTATATGAGCGATTTAATAATCTTTGGTTAGGTACCAAACAAAGTAATATGCTGTTGAGTTATGGATTTGAAAGTAACATTAGTTCTCAGAGTGTAATTACTATCTTTGAAAAGAAGATATTTATCGGGCAAAAAAATGGCGATCCTTGTGAGACAAAAAAAGCTTCTACTTTAGATCCAAGTCTTTCTAGTTATGATGATGATTCCTCTGAATATTTAGAAATGAATTGTTCAGTGGTTGAAGCATTAAGTATTGGAATCAATGATAATCCATCACCCATGTTGATTTCAACTATAGATCAATATGAGATAGTAATTGATTCTCAAAGTATCAATGAAAAAGGTTATCTGTTTCCTATGAAGGGGGAGTCTCAGTTTTCTATTAATAATGTTGCAGGTTCTGTTACATTTCGGGAAGAGAAATTACCTGTATTACGTTTTAAAACCGAGGACGATATTCAGGAGTTTGAAGGTGTTTTTAGTTATGACGCTGAATATTTTATCATTGATAGGACCTTTACTAGGGAAGAGTTGAATACCATTTTAGGTAAAATAAAACTCAATAAAAGTCCCGGGTTGTATAAACATATGTTTGTCTTAAAATTTGATTTATCTGAACTTTCTATGTCGGAAAAAGATAATTTAAAAATCTTTTCTAAATTGCCTGAGGATTCAGTTTTTATCCTAGAGGATCCTGACAATCCAAATATTTTTATCAATAAATCAGTGCCGATTCTATTAAAAATTGCCAAGGGATTATCTGAAAGTGATGTAATAGAAGTGGTTTATACACTTGAACCTTATAGTAAACATACAATGTACTTTGAAGACAATTCACCTAGTCCGTTAGTGACTGGCTTAGAGTATGATGCCACTATTTGTAATATAGGAAGTGAAAATCAAAATTTAATCTCAGTATATGCCTCAACTTTTCCATATGAGGGAGTTTTTAAATTTGAAATGTCCTTTATAAAACAACCTGATTTGGATCATTATGAAAATATTTCAGCTAGGGTAGAGACTGGACCTGATATGAACTATCTGGAAAGTAAATATCATGGAAACTGTAATATTTCAGTAGATTTATGGTCGATTGAGAAGAAAGCCTATCTGTCGTGTCGACAATTTAAGCCTGATATTAACAACTTAGTGGATCTTTTTGACGGTGAATTTGACAAACTTGATTTTTCTTTTTCATGTGATATTCAGTATGATTGGGATTAGGGTTATTAGATAACAATCAGGCTTGAGTTACATGAAAATATGAAAACGTATCTTTCCTCACCATCACGTGAAGCGGTTTGGCAAATGTTTGATCGTATTGCTTCTAGGTACGATCTGTTGAACATCCTTTTATCAGCGGGACAAAATATCCGGTGGAAAAGAAAGTTTTGCTCTAATTTTAGATCCTTAAGGGAAGGCAAAGTCCTAGATTTAGCTACAGGCACTGCTGATATACCGATCGAATTAGCTAAAGAAAATAAAAAGATTGGAAAGATTATTGGTATAGATTTATCCGAGAAAATGTTGGATCTAGGAAAAGAGAAGGTAAGAAAGCAAGGACTGCGAAATATAATTTCCTTGCAAAAAGGAGATGCCGTTAATATTCCTTTTGAGAATGAGGAATTTGATGTGATTACTATTTCTTTTGGTATACGTAATTTTGTGGATACAGAAAAATCTTTAAAAGAAATTTATCGGGTGTTGAAACCTAAGGGAAAACTAGTCATTTTAGAATTTTCCTTGCCTGAAACAGATTTTATAAAAAAATGCTATTTATTTTATTTTCGTAAAGTCCTTCCTTTAATCGGAGCAATGTTATCTAAGGATACCAGCGCTTATAAATATTTAAATAGAACCGTTGAATCTTTTCCATATGGTCAACGTTTTTGCCGGTTAATGGAAAAGTCAAGATTTGCAAATGTTCATAATGAGCCTATGACTTTTGGTATAGTGAGCATATATTACGGAGTAAAAGAATGATAAAATCTGACCTGCATATAAATAGTTTGTCTGATTTTATACCTACTTTGTCTTTGCAAATTAAATCACATCTGGAGGAACAATTATTAAAACTAGAGAAGCAATTATTAAAGCCCCAAGGTAATAAAAAGTATCTTCGAATAAAAATTGCTCTGAATAAAACTGAAAGAACTAAAGAAAGTGAAAAGAGAAAGAAAGTTATAGATAGTGAGAAAATTACTTTATTAAGTTGGCTGAAAAACCAGCCATTTAAGGAAAAGATTTTTTGGGCCAATAAAGAACAAACCTTAATCGTTGCTGGGGTTGGTATAGCAGATGCAGTTCAAGGTTCTAATTTAGATGAGTTTAATTGTCTAATTGATAAAGTAAAAAGTTTTTCTGTAAATACAGACGATACTCAGGAAGTAAGATATTTTGGCGGAATTAGGTTTGAAACTAAATTTGAAGAAAAGTTCTTTCGTTTTGTTCTACCTTGTTTTGAATTTCTTTGGGAAGAAGGAGAACTGTATTTTGTCTGTAATATTTTCAAAAGCTTTTATAATAATGAGAGTTTAATCAGAAACGTGATTAAGAAATTCGATCGACTGGTTTTTTGTAATAATGATCACTTTTTTGATGATAATGATCCCTTATGTATTGAAAAATCTATTTCTCCTCATTTTTTTGAACGAAAAGATTTTCCTGAAAAGAAATCTTGGAGTGACTCTGTTGCATATATAGATCGGTTAATAAAGGATAATGTTGTGCAAAAAGTTGTTTTTGCCAGGAAAACCACTTTTTGTTGTTCTAATTCAATTGATCCTATTGATATAATAAGGCGTTTAGCGACTAATCAAGACAACCTATTTAATTTCTATTCTCAAATGCAACAGGGAGAGGCTTTTTTGGCGGGTTCCCCTGAGCGTTTATATTTACGTCAAGAGAATCAGATCGTATGTGACGCTATTGCCGGTACTAGAGACAGAGGTCTAACCCAAAGAAGTGATGAAGTGTTAAGTCAGGAATTATTAAGTTCCCCGAAGGATCTTTTGGAACATTCATACGTATCTAAGGCAGTGAAAGATAGTTTATTGACCCTGTGTTCAAATGTCGAGAGTGGTGGTTTAATTGAAGTTTTACAATTAGCCAATGTTCAGCATTTAAGGAACACTTGGTCTGGTACTTTGAAACCAAGTATCTCTGATTGGGATATTCTAAAGGCTCTACATCCTACACCTGCTGTAGGAGGATTTCCTAAAGATCGGGCTCTTGAAATAATTGATGAATTAGAAAAGTTTGACCGAGGATGGTATGCAGCTCCTGTGGGGTGGATTGGGAATAGACAATCTGATTTTGCAGTAGGTATTAGATCAGGATATTTTAATCGAGGGAAATTCTCCATTTTTGCTGGAGCAGGTATAGTTCAAGGCTCTGATGCTAATGAAGAATGGTTGGAAATTGAGAGTAAAATTAAGCCCTTTTTGAATGCTTTTCATTGATTTTATATATGTCTTTTTGATTAGGGTTCACTAATTTTAGTTTGGGATAAATCTTATGTCTCTTAATGGACTTTGGAGTAATTTAATAGTTGAAGAATTGACACGCAATGGTGTGAATTTTTTCTGTATTTCACCTGGTTCAAGATCTACACCATTGGTTTGTGCAATTGCTCGTCATGAAAAAGCTAAGAAACAGATTTTTTATGATGAAAGAGCTGCTGCCTTCTTTGCTTTAGGTCATGCTAGGGCTACGGGAAGTCCCGCCGTTTTAGTAGCTACTTCTGGAACAGCTGCCGTTAATTATTATCCTGCCATAGTTGAAGCTTCCATGGATTATATCCCGATGATAGTCTTAACCGCGGATCGTCCGCCTGAGTTAAGAGATACTGGAGCTAATCAAACCATTGATCAAGTTAAATTATTTTTTAACTATGTAAGATGGAGCTTTGATTTTCCGTGTCCAACGGAAGATATTTCCTTACCCTTTGTTTTAACAACCGTTGATCAAATGGTTCATCGTTCTAGGAATAAACCCCCAGGACCGGTTCATTTGAATTTAATGTATAGAGAACCTTTAATCCCTGAAAATAGTATGAATAATTATCAAAGTAATAGCAAAAATATCAATAAGTGGAGAGATTCTGATCGTCCTTATACCCTCTACAAATTAGCTGCAGCGTGTTTAACTGAAGATCAAATACAAGACTTAGCACCTAATTTACTAAATAAAAAAACGGGTGTGATAGTTGTAGGCTCTATTTCTCAAGATCAAACAATTAAGAACGATTTATGCTTGCTAGCTAAAAAGTTGGGGTGGCCCATATTTGCAGATATATCCAGCGGACTGAATTTTCATGGTGATTTATCATCTTTGGTTCTACCTTTTGAAGATTTATTGATGCAATTAGAAAAATTTAATTCACCTTTATTACCCGAGGTTGTTTTACATTGGGGAGGAAGAATTGTTTCTAAAGTTCTTACTGATTGGGTGTCTAAACATGAACCAACTTATATTATATTCAATGACTGGTCACAGCGCCTTGATCCTGATCATAAGGTTCATTTTAAATTAGAAGGAGATCTGAATCATAGTCTAAACCTTTTAAACAATTGGCTAGATAAAAATAAAACTTGTATTAAAAAACCAGATTTTCATTATAAGTTCATAGGTATTCAGCAAGAGTGGTCAAGTATATGGAGAAATACTGCCAAACTTGTATCAGAAAAAATTGATCAGGTTGTTGAGATGAATGATCAAATTAGCGAAATATCTGCTGTTAGAATTATCAATCGCTTATTACCTGATGATAGCGGTCTATTTTTATCTAATAGTATGCCTGTGCGATATATGAATCGCTTTAAAACAGAAAGTAATAAAAATATAATTGTTGGCTTAAATCGTGGTGCTAGTGGAATAGATGGTATTTTGTCATCAGCTATAGGGTTTGCTCAAGGATTAGAAAAGAGAGTTACACTTATCATTGGAGATTTAGCTTTTATTCATGATCTTAATTCTTTATTGTTGTTACAAGCAAGTTCTGTCTCATTGATTGTGATTGTGATGAATAATCAAGGAGGAAACATTTTCTCCCAATTACCTATAAGTAATGAATTGGATGTATTGGAAGATTATTTTATTACACCCCATAGTTTAACCTTTCAACATGCCGCCAAATTATTTAATATAACCTATCATTGCACAAATACTGTTACGGATTTAATCAAGCAGTATAAAACGGCAATAAGTCAAAAGGGGTCGGTAATTATTGAAATTACAATTGATAAAGAAGCAAACCACCACATACAGAACCTAATTAATCAACAACTTAATACTTTAGGATAATAGATGCATGTAAGAGTTGGCAATTACCGGTTTTATTTGGGCAATGATGAAGTTGATAGTGATAGGCCCTCCATTCTATTTTTACATGGATTTATGGGTAGTGGAAGAGATTGGAGTACCATCACTAAATCATTAAATAATAAATTTAACTGCCTTACCATTGACTTACCAGGTCATGGAAATACCGTTGTTTATGGGAGTAAAAAATACTTTCAAACAGAGAGAGTAGCTCAAGGTTTGGTTGATTTATTAAGTAAACTAAAGATAATAAAATGTTATTTAGTGGGCTATTCCATGGGGGGTAGGTTGGGTTTTTATTTGCTAATTAAATATCCCACTATTTTTCAAAAAGGCATTATTGAATCGGCTACATTGGGGATAGCTGAGAAAGATAATAGATATAATCGTAGATTGTCTGATCAATTTATAGTCGAAAAATTAAAGAACGATGATTATGAAAGCTTTGTAAATGAATGGTATAAACAACCATTATTTTTTTCTTTAAAAAAACATCTTCATTTTCCTCAATTGTTAAAAAGAAGGTTGCAAAACAATCCGGTCGAACTGGCAAAGTCGATAAGTATGATGGGAACAGGTGCTCAACCGTCTTTATGGGAACAAATAAAGGATAAGAACCTATCTATCAGGTTTTTAGCGGGTGAATTAGATGCAAAGTACTGTGCCATAGGAAAACAAATTAGTGAGCTGAATAACGATATCGAATTAATTTATGTTGAGGGTGCGGGACATAATATTCATTTTGAAAAACCTGATGTTTTCAAAAAAATAGTAGATAATTTCTTAGTTCCATATTAAAGAAATTCATGCTATGGGTATACCTTTTACGATATGTATCTCAATGCATGAGATTTTTAACCTAGGAACTTATTAATCAAATTTGTGAGGTTAGACTTATATATGAATGATATCAATTGGATTTTACAAGGTAATTATCAAGATATTTTATATCAAAAAACCGATGGTATAGCTAAGATTGTTATTAATCGTCCAAAGGTAAGAAATGCTTTTCGTCCTCAAACCGTCTTTGAGATGTGTGATGCTTTTGCCAAAGCCCGAGAAGATGCAAGTATAGGGGTCATTATTTTAACGGGACAAGGAGAAAAAGCTTTTTGTTCTGGAGGTGATCAGAAGATTAGGGGTTATGCTGGATATACAGATGATAAAGGCAAAAACCGATTAAATGTCTTAGAATTTCAAAGAATGATAAGATCTTGTCCCAAACCAGTTATTGCTATGGTAGCGGGTTATGCAATTGGTGGGGGTCATGTACTACACTTGATGTGTGATCTTACTATTGCCGCTGACAATGCTATATTTGGACAAACGGGTCCGAAGGTAGGATCTTTTGACGGTGGATATGGAGCAAGTTACATGGCTCGTGTGGTTGGGCAGAAAAAGGCCAGAGAGATTTGGTTTTTATGTAGACAATACAATGCTAAACAAGCTTTGGATATGGGGTTGGTTAATACGGTTGTTCCATTTGATCAATTAGAAGAAGAAACAATAAAATGGGCTAATGAAATATTACAAAACTCTCCAACCGCTATTAGATGCTTAAAAGCAGCTTTTAATGCTGACTGCGATGGTCAGGCCGGTCTACAGGAGTTAGCTGGTTGTGCTACAATGCTCTATTATATGAGTGAGGAGGCTCAGGAGGGACGAAATGCCTTCGTAGAAAAGAGAAAACCAGATTTTTCTAAGTTTGAGCGACAACCTTAAATGTTTTAATTTAATAATTTGCAATTATATCAATTAAATTAATAAATTAAGTTCACTACTTTACCTATCTTAAATAAGTTCCGAATATTATAATATGAGGATAAATATAAATTTTTTCTACAATCTTTATATCTCATATTTTTCGTTATATGCTCTGAGTTTACTATATGTTCTATTTATTTTGTATGTATTGATTTCATCTACTTCATTGGTTGCCGATTCAAATACCAAACAAAGATCTATCTATATAAGTGGTTATCATGCTAGTAACTCTAGATTATTAAATCGGCATTTAGAACAATCAGATAAATATCACTTAGATTTGATTGTAGATTTTAAGAATGCTGATGGAATAATTTTCTTTAAGACAAATAATATTTTAGCTTTGAAAATGGGGGCTGTTTATCCCCAAAAAGTTGACTGGTTTAAAATAAAGACCCAGAATAGATTACTTTTTGCTCGTTGGAGTTATTTTTTAGATAAAAAGTTTTATCATTATCATCCTGAATGTCGATTAATCAAGAATGCTAAAACGGCTTTATTTATTGATCCAAATTGTGAAGCTTTTTTATCTTATAATATGAATTTACTAAAAGAACTTAGTAGCTTACCCATTGATGGAATATTTTTAGATTATTTTCGTTATCCAAAGGGAAATGATTTTGGATCACAATTAGAGTTATCAAGTAAATTATTAACGCATTTAATGTCGGTTAGAGAGATTACTAATAAAAAACTAGGTATTTTTATTTTGGCTTCAGAACTTTGGAACACTGTAGGTACTAAAGGTGTGGGTCAGGATTGGCTACAATTTGAGTCTTTTCTAGATTATTTAATACCTATGGTATATCCCGAATTATTTGCACCAGGTTCTTTTGGATACTCAAGGCCAAAGGAACGTCCATATGACGTAGTGTACAATACCTTTAAAAGAATAGCGCCTTCATTGTATCCCAAAATAATTTTTGGCTTGCAAGCATACAATTACGATTACACTCAAATATGTGCTCAAATTAATGCATTAAACCAGGAACCTATTGAAAAATATTATTTTTGGGATCCAAAAAATGAATACGCCGATGTGTATGATTGTTTATCTTCATTATCCGAGAGCCAAGAAAATATCACTCAATAACCAATAAATACCATCCATTTAATAAAAACTTTTTAATAAAACCAATTTTGATATATAGATTATTCACAGAGTTAATGTGGTTGTGATTGCTTGGCATGGTAAATAAAGTAAAAAAGTAATTAATGTGTATAAATTGAATTATTCTAGGGTGAACAATGAATAATATCAAGTTATGGTGGTTGGCAATTAGACCCAAAACGTTATGGGCGTCCGTTTGTCCGGTAAGTATGGGATTAGCCATAGCATACAGTGATGGGTATTGGAACTGGTTGGTGGCTTTTGCATGTCTTTTAGCTGCCCTTTTTATTCAAATAGGAACCAACTTTGCCAATGACTATTATGATTATTTAAAGGGAGCGGATAATAAGAATCGACTGGGTCCTGTTAGATTAACTCAATCGGGATTAATTACGCCTATTGCCATGAAGAAAGCTTTTTATTTGATGTTTATTTTAGCAGCTATAATAGGATTGTATTTGGTGCAATTAGGAGGTCTTCCTATTTTGATAATAGGTATTTTGTCAATATGCTTTGGTATTCTTTATACTGGTGGTAAGTTTCCCTTGGGTTATCTAGGTTGGGGTGATGTTTTGGTTCTAATATTTTTTGGCCCGGTAGCTGTTGGAGGAACATATTATTTACAGAGTATGAGCATGTCATGGGATGCAGTGTTAATAGGGTTTTCACCGGGTTTTTGGTCGGTAGCCATTTTGACGGTGAATAACCTAAGAGATATTCAAACTGATCAAAAGGTAGGTAAATATACCTTGGCAGTACGTTTTGGTAAAAACTTTGCTCGAAAGGAATACTTATTTTCAGTTGTGATGGCTCTTTTAATACCGGTTTTAATTATTTTCAAAAACAGCGGTCCTTGGCTCAGCATTTTATCACTGTTGTCAATATTTTTAGCGATACCGTTATGTAAGCAGATATTTATTAAGGAAAAAAGTTCTTTGAATGAGGTTTTGGCCATGACCGGAAAACTATTATTGGTACATTCTTTATTCTTCTCTATTGGTTGGATTTGGTAAAAAGACAGAGAGTTAGAGAGATTCCTCGATGAAGTTGTCCATCAAAAATATATCAATATTTCATTATACCCTTCCTTTAGTTAAAAACATAAAAATTGGTGGTAAATATATTAATGATAGAGAAGGACTATTACTACGAATTTGTAATGATCATGGCCATATCGGATGGGGGGAGATTGCTCCTTTACCTGGATTACATAAGGAAACTTTAAATGATTGTATTTTACAGATAATTGAGGTGAAAAAGCAATTATTAAATCAATCTTTTGATTCAAGAGAATTAAATAGTTTTTCAGATATTTCAAAGTTTTCAAATAAGACAAGGATTTTGTTCTTTTTCAATCGGGATCAAGGTTTATCAAACTTGTATTCTAGTGTTAGATTTGGTTTGGAGATGGCTCTAATTCGAATGATGTTATCTACGGGTAATATGTCTTTGAGACAACTGTTAGCGGGAAAAGAAAGCAACTTCATTCTTCTTAATGCCCTATTAAGTGGAAAGGAAGTAGATTTTGAGGGAGAAGTAAAAAGACTTCTTAAGCAAGGGTATCAATCTTTTAAACTTAAAGTAGGACGTGATAGTATTGACGAGGATATTAAGCGAGTTGATTTATTAAGGAGATTAATTGGGGATAGACAGATACGATTAGACGCTAATCGAGCCTGGTCATTAGAACAAGCAGTATATTTTGGTAAAAAGATATCTGCTAATCAGATAGAATACATCGAAGAGCCGGTAGAAGATCCGGCTAACTTATCATCGTTTTATAAAAGAACTCGGGTTCCCATTGCATTAGATGAAACACTGATGGAAAGAGTTGATAATTTAGTTGGGAGAAAGGGAGTAAGCCAAAGCATTGATGTTATGCAAAAAACGGATGGGGTAAAAGCTTGGATAATAAAGCCTAGCCTTGTGGGAAGTGTACTATATGTTATCCAGTTGATTAAAAGGGCCGGTTTATTAGATATAAGACCCGTCTTAAGTAGTTCCTTTTTAAGTGGAGTTGGTCACTCATTTTTACTTTCTTTATCGACGAGTTTAATACCAGGTGAATTCGCGATGGGTTTGAATACTTTTATTTGGTTTCAACAAGATGTGTTAAAAGATGTTGTCAAAGAAGGTTGGAAAGTTGAAAAGGGTGGGATCTTTTGGAAAGATAGTCAATTAAATGATTTGAATATTAACCAAGGGTTATTACAAGAAATTGAAAGCTAATAGTAATAGAAATAATAATAATAATATTAAAAATTGTAAAAACGGTAAGTTAAACTTTGATGCTGTTGCCTTACAGGATGCTTGGAATACTATATCCTATAAAAATTATTATATGTTGATCTTGAAGACCGGTAAGAAGTTAAAACAACTAGGTTGGAGCAATAATCATCAGATAGCTATATATTCTTCCAATCGAATAGAATATCCCATTTTGTTAATGGCATGTTTTCATTTGGGGATAGTCGTTGTACCGATTAATACTAGGTTACCATCTGGACAGGTTGAAGAATTACTGGTGCAAATAAATTGTATAGATATTGTAGTAGAACAGAAGTTTGAAGCATTTACTTCTGATTTAACTCAATATCGTTTGGATGAATTGGTCTGCTCGTTAATAACAGGGGAATTGAATGTAGATAGTATAGATAATGAAGATAATGCATATAGTGCAGATAAAGATATTTTTTATGCCAAAATTGAGCCAGGTTCAATTTTAAATTACCATTTGAATGGGGATAAAACCTGGTTGACCAAGCAAGCTACTATCCTATTTACATCCGGGAGTATGGGTAAAACTAAAGCCTTTTTACATACTTTGAGTAATCATTATTATAGTGCGGTCGGTTCAAATCAGAATATTCATTTGGCAGAAGGAGATAAATGGTTATTATTTTTGCCTTTGTATCATGTAAGTGGTCTTTCTTTATTATTTAGAACCTGGATAGCAGGAGCTACTTTAGTAATTGCAAGCAATACTACATCTATATTGAATGTAATTAATAAATATGACATTACTCATTTATCAATGGTTGCAACTCAATTATGCCGTTTGTTAAAAGAGACTAGTGATTTATATAATGATAAAGTTAAAATTACCCAAAATCCTTTAGACAAGATGAAAGCGGTTTTGTTGGGGGGTGGAAGGATTCCTCCGTCTTTAATCAGACAGGCCCTTGAAGTAAAAATGCCTGTTTTTGTAAGTTATGGTTCTACCGAAATGGCTTCACAAATAGCCACTACCCAACCGGGAGATTCGCTAAAGAATTTGCTGACAGCGGGCAAAGCTTTAAAGCATCGAAAAATTCGTCTTTCTAAGGATGGGGAGATCTTGGTCAAAGGAGAAACATTATTTTTTAGGCAAATTTTACCTAAAAATATAAATATAATAAAGGTAATGGAGTCAGTACAAATTAAAAATTCTGAGTATATGGTGGATAGTGACAAAAAATGGCTTCATACAGGTGATTTAGGCAGGATTTCAGATGACGGGTATCTGGATGTTTTGGGTAGAAGAGATAGGATGTTCATTTCTGGTGGTGAAAATATTTACCCTGAAGAGATTGAAAAGGCTCTCTATGAAATGAAAGAGATAAAAAAAGCGGTAGTTGTTCCTGTTCTTCATGAGGAATTTGGCAAAAGACCAGTTGCTTTTGTTGAAACGGGTTGTATGTCTAAGAAAAATGAAATGAAAGATATTGAAGTATTTTTGAGATTGAAATTAGCTTCCTATAAGGTTCCAGATTATTTTTTTCCATGGCCTAGGTTTAAAGGGCTTCAAAAGTATCAGCATAATTCACCCTCTAATTTGGACCAATTTAAAATTGATTTAGGTTATTTTAACAGGTTAGTTAATAAATTGTTGATATATTCTTAATTTTAATTTAATCATGAATCCATAGATTGGTTTTAATGTCTTTTAAAAGCTCAACAATTTTGGGGTTGCTTGTGAAATTATATAAATCTACCTATATAATGATAATAATTTTCTTGTCATATCTAGTAATATTAATTACTTCTATTTTATTTGCTCGCCCAATTAATGCTGCTGCCTATCAGAGTGTTTCCAGGTATTTTGCCAATGGGGCTGAGGTTTCATTACAATGGGACGGGATCAATGGTTTTGAAGGGATATATTTTAAGGCTCTTACAGATCAGAAAGCTACATTAATAATTGATGGTCTTCCTTTTAACTTTAATAGTGCTCCAAGACCGGAAATTCTTAGACCAATGTTAGAAAAAAGAATAAGAACAAGGGCTGTAGAAAATTTAGGAGGACATCGTAGAGCTTATTTAATTTCTCTTTATAGAGAGAAAACCGAGTTTTTGATCCTAGTAAATGATCAGGGCCAAATATTTGATTTGGACATTGACACAGATAGTGGCGCTTTAAAAAGAAGAAAATCTGGATCAACCATCTATGAAGTAAGATCTATAATGGTAGCTGATCAACCCTATTTACTTGTAAAATTTATTCGTAGAGCTGCAAGGCATAATGGGCCATTATATTTGGTTAAAACCGATGGTTCATCCTCATTATTAGCTTCGGATTTTGAAACTGTCATAAAGGTGAGGGTTGTAGTAAATGCGATTGTTATTAATGATAGCAATCCTATTCCAGTTGATAGTACCAGGTTTGTTCCACCAAAAGCTTTACCGTTAATAAATATGGATCAATTTTTTCAGAGGGCTTGGCAACAAAAACCAAGACCTCCAGCATCAAAGCGAACAGGCAGCCCCGCCATCATCCCCATCCAACCAGCTCCTACAGGTAACGGTTGTAGTGGATCAGGCTGTGGTAGTGGAGGTTCTAAAAAACCTAGACCCCTCCCGGTGGTGACCATTCCTAAACCCCAAGGCCCTTATCCAGTTCCCAGATACCTGATTCCTAGAACTGATGATGTACGTATTGTACGAGATAAACAGGGGGAAGAGATAGACCCCATTGAATTTGTAGAAGAGAAATTTCCCAATCTTACAGAAAGACTCGGAAAAGATAGTAGAGCTGTTGAGTTATTAGAGAGCGATAGAGATTCAATCTTACAAATCAGAAAAACATTAACTAGGAATGAGAATGGAAACATTTTAATAGTAGGTGATTCTGGGGTGGGTAAAACCAAGTTGGCTCATGCTTTTGTTAAAAAGGTTGCTCGGGGTGAAATACCTGAGATACCAGCAAATACCCCTGTTTATTTAATCACACCGTCTGCTCTTTCAGCCGGAGCTTCCTATGTTGGAGAGTTTGAAACACGAGTACAAGCCTTACTTGAATCATTAAAAATGAAACCAGCCATCCTTTTTGTGGATAATCTACATTCAATGCGAGGTACAGGAACCTCAGAGGGTAAAACTTCTGATTTTTTTGATTTAATAGTGCCTTCATTGTTAGATGGAAGTATAAGGATTATTGGAACTTCTAGTTATGATCAATGGAACGCGGCTGTCGAAGGTAACCAATCTTTAAGAGATGCTTTTCAATTAGTTACTAAAGCTGCACCTAATCAAGGGGAAACTATAAGTATAATGGATGCATGGGCCGTAGAAAGCCAGTATCCGTCTTTACCCAGAAATGTTTTAGAAAGGATTATTGAATTATCAAACCGTTTTAGGGCTGATGGCAATCAACCACGAAAAGCCATTGATTTATTACAAGAGGTTTACGCAGAAGATAGATTTTCTAACTCTCCAAATCCATCTAATATTGATGAGTCCTTTGTTGATCGAGTAGCGGTCAGAATCCTCCATATTCCCATATTGGAATTAGATCCTGTTCGCAGAGCGGAAAAATTATCTGAGTTACCAGAACAATTAGATGCAAAGATAATTGGTCACAGCAATGTAAAGAGGGCTATTGTAACTCATACTCAAATAGCTTATGCAGGATTACATCATGATAAACCTAAAATGACCCTAATTTTAGCGGGTTTAAAAGGGCAGGCCAAAACTACTATTGCCGGAACTTATGCTGAAATTATGGAACTACCTTTTGTAAGAATAGACTTAACTGAGGTAAGTTCTAAAGAAGAACTATATGGCCAAATGTCTAGGGCTTTAAGAAAAAACGCTCATACTGTTTTTCTATTGGATGAATTTGAAAAAGCAGAATTATATTTAAGAAATGCTCTTTTAAGAGTAACCGATAGTGGAAAATTTAGTATTAGCGAAGGTCTTAATACTAAAGGTGGTGCAACTACTACCATGATTGACGCTACTAATGCGACACTATTTATAGCTACTAACGCTGGTAGTAATTATTTAGAAGGACATAGGGGTAGTTCGTTTAATCCAGATGATTTTTCCCAAAAGTTAAGGGCAGATGGGTTATCAGAATTTTTAGTAGATAGAGCTGATGAGATACTACCTGTTTGGGCTCCAGATCAAGATGATTTTCGACGTATTATTGAGTTGCATTTTGATAGAGAGATTGAGAGAATCAGGAGTCAATATCCAAAATTGACTATTGATCTTAGGGACAGAGATGCAATAATAGATGCTTACGCGGAAGCTTTTTTTGTTGATAATACTAGTCCCAGAGAAGTGTTACAAACTATTAAAAAGGATCTTCTAGTAGATACCGCTACACATGTTATAAATTTGCATCTAACACCTAACGCTTGTGTCACTTTACAAGCTCGTAGGTTACCCAACAGGACCGGTAGATCAACAATAGGATTTTCTCAAATATAAGCTTAAGTTTTTTTAAAAAAACAACAATAATTCATTACTTTTTACAATTAATCCCTACTTTAAGGATTGATAATTGATCGAGTACAAGGTAAAAGAGGAAAAGTTTATTAGCAGGGATTAAGTACAATTATTTGATTTGAGTGGTTTTAGTAAAATGAATAGTTATTTTCCAACTATTGCAACTGGCTTAGGTAAAGAAGGAAACAAAAACCTTTTAGATTTTGTTTCGGCTGAAATTGTGTCAGCTATTGAGAAACTTGATCTAAGCTTGGAATCTGATTATACCCTCACTGAAATACCTCATCTATTGAATAATACAGTTTTGAAAGGGGGTAAGAGATTTCGTCCTTTGATCTGTTTTTTAATGGGAGAGGTTTTTCTGATTCCTCTCAATAAAATAGCTCCTTATGCAAGGATTGCCGAATTAACTCATTCAGCAACATTGGTTCATGATGACGTTATCGATAATTCAGATCGTAGGAGAGATCAAAAGACCTTAAATGTTTTAACTACCAATGCGCGAGCAGTGTTAGCGGGAGATTTGTTATTAACTAGGGCCATTTCCGAGTTGTGTAAGCTAAAGACACATAATATCATGCAATATCTAACCTTTGTTTTACAACAGCTTGTAGATGGAGAATGGATACAATTGAATGTTCAGGGAGATTTGAGAGCCAGTTGTGAGCAATTAGATGTAATTGCCGCTAAAAAGACCTCCAGTTTGTTCAGTTGGTGCTGTTCGGTTCCTGCTTTTCTGAGCGGTGCCAATGAAGAGATAATAACTGAATGTAAGAATTTTGGTATAACTTTGGGGCAAATTTTTCAAAAAATTGATGATATCCTTGATTTTGAGCATACTTCTAATAAACCTTTTGCTTTAGATTTAAAAAATGGACAGGTTAATTCAGTAACGATGGAATTATTGAATGCCAATCCCGACATGTTTAATAAATTAGAATCCCTTTTGGTTAACTTTGAACCGAATAATTGGCCCTGGACAGATGAAGAACTAAAAAGGGCTAAAGATCAGATTAGATACACAGTAAAATCATTAGTGATCATCGGTAAATCTCAATTACAAAAAATAGTATCTTTTTTAAATCAAAATACCACTCAAAAATCATCAACCGACCTTAAAAGTACAGAAAAGCAATCGAAAACAACTGCAAAACAATCTGCGGCTATAAAAACATTAGAAATGGTACTCGATTATTTAGTTGATCGCCAAAAGTAAGAAATCTAGAATAACAAGAATAACGTCGTGCAACTTTGGGTGGGTCCATATATGTGTGGTTTTTGCCCACGGCGTAAGATATTGAATTACTTTGAGTTAGTTATTGGAGTTGTTATTAGATGAGGCCGCCTCTTTAGCTTTAGACGATTTATCTGCTGCCTTAGCCGTCTTATCTGTTGCGGACGTCTGTTTATCGTTCGCTTTTGTTGCGTCAGTTTTAGATTTATCCGTGTCAGTAGTTTTTGCTTCTTTGGTTTCCTTTTTATCAACTTTATCAACATCAGTAGCGGCAGCTTGTTTTCTTTCTTCGTCGAATACTGAGCTTTTTCCGGATCTAGAAGACATCATGGTGAGTCCAATAGATGTTAACATAAATACTGTCGCACAAGTTACGGTAATTTTAGTTAAAATATTACTTGCTCCACTAGAACCCATTACAGAACTACTGCCTCCTCCACCAAAGGCTGCTCCCATTCCTCCATCTTTGCTGCTTTGTAGTAATACAATTATAATTAGCAAGACACTGGCTATTACATGAAGTGTTACCAAAAGAGTCATAAGTCATCTCCAAAGTGTTTAAGATACATGAATCCATAAAGGACCATGGTACTTTTAAAATCAAAGTGGGTTGAAAGTCAATGAAATTTTATAAAAATTAGGGGTGCAACTCATTTTTAGTTGGTAAAAATTAGGTTGTTTGTTTATAAACAGCCTCTATAATTGAACTAAGAGAGTCTACTTTTAAACTGGCACCTCCAATTAAGGCTCCATCAATATTGGGCTGAGCCATTAAATTTTCAATATTATCAGGCTTAACACTTCCTCCATATTGTATTCTGACACTGCTGGATGATGCTGAACCATATTTACTATCAACTAACTCTCTAATATATTTATGAATTTCTTCCGCATCTTCAGGAGTGGCCGTTTTTCCTGTGCCGATGGCCCAAACGGGTTCGTAAGCAATAGTGCAATTTTCAAAATCTTTAGCAGTTAAACCATCAAAACCTTCAGAAATTTGGTTCCTAACAATATCCTTGGTATTACCCGCTTCTCGTTCTTCTAATGTTTCACCTACACATACGATTGGAGCTATTTGGTGGTTAATTGCAGCTTTAAGACGGGTATTGACAGTTTTATTGGTTTCTCCAAAGTATTGTCTTCTTTCTGAGTGCCCAATAAGCGTATTTTGACACCCGATTTCCGATAGTTGAGGGGCAGATACTTCTCCCGTGAAAGCTCCTGTATCTTCCCAATGGATATTCTGAGAAGCTATTTTCAAAGAAGTATTTTTACATTCATCTAATGCAGAAAGCAACGATAAGAAAGAGGGGGCTATAAGTAAATCAACCTTTTCACCATAATTTTTAAGCGAAAGGAAGTTTAAGAATTCGCTTAAAAAAGATTTAGTTTCCGCGGTGTTTTTGCACATCTTCCAGTTGCCGGCAATATATGGCTTTCTCATGAGAATATCTCCTTCATATTAATAAAGCGTTAATAAAAAGTTTGAGTTTTTTAATAAAGTTTAAGTGTTTTTAAACCAGGTAGTTCTTTACCTTCTAATAGTTCTAAACTGGCTCCTCCTCCGGTAGAGATATGCGATACTTGATTTTCAAAACCAAACTTCCTAATGGCAAAAGCTGAGTCTCCACCACCAATAATGGTTATACCAGGATGTTCTGCCAAGGCTTTAGCTATTGAGCGAGTTCCATCGGCAAAAGGTTCCATTTCAAAAACTCCCATGGGCCCGTTCCAAAAGATGGTTGAAGAGCTGTTAATTTCCTCAATATATGTTTGAATCGTCTTTTTTCCAATATCTAGCCCCATGACACCGTCTAAAGTGATATCATTTGTATCAATGTAATTAGTTTGGGCGGTTGGCTTTATTTCATTGCTGACTATATGGTCCATAGGAATAAAAACTTGTACCTTTCTATCTTCAGCTTTATCTAAAATAGTTTTGATAAGTGAGAGTTTATCCTCTTCAACTAAACTGTTTGATGTTTTACAGTTTTGAAAACGTAAAAAAGTGTAGGCCATTGCACCGCCAATAATCAATTTATTGACCGAATTTAAAAGATTAAGAATAACATCTATTTTATCTGATACTTTAGCTCCTCCTAAAATAGCGGTATAAGGACGTTTTGGGTTTTCAATGGCGGTAGAAAGGTATTCAATTTCTTTTTTTATTAAAAATCCAGCCCCTTTTCTATCAATAGGGAGGAGATCGGGTAATCCGGTGGTTGAGGCGTGGGCACGATGGCAAGTGCCAAACGCGTCGTTTACATACATGTCAATATGCTCACTAAGTTTTTGGGTAAAATCTAGATCATTTTTGGTCTCTCCAGGATGGAAACGTAGGTTTTCTAAGAGCATAATTCTGTTATTGCTGAGTTCTTCAATTGCTTTAGAAAAACCGTCACTTAAATAATCTGAAAAGAAGGTTACTTCTAACTTTAGGGTGTTGGCTAGATATTCCCCAACTCTTTCTAAAGTGAATTTGGAGTTAGGGGTGCCTTTAGGTCGACCCAAATGGGAAGCTAATATAACTTTGCCCCCTTGTTCAAGGACGTATTTAATAGTTGGTAATGCTGCATTTATCCTAGTTGGATCAGTGATGTTTCCTTGATCATCCATTGGGACATTGAAATCAACACGGATGAAAACCCTTTTTTTTCCCAGAGACAAATTGTCAACATAATTTAATTTCAATTTTCTCTCCTTTAATTAAATTTAATTAAGGTTGATTACGAGATAATACAATTTATTAAAATTATGAAAAAATAGAAAGGATTTTATTTTCTGACGTTGAGAGCTTTTGCTCTTAACTCTGTAGAAACCATGTGAATGAGTTCACTGGAAAGTCTGATTATTTCATTGGTATTAAAACCTTGACTTTTTAATTCTTTAAAAAAACTTTTGGCTGCAATTTTAATCGCTATACCGTGGCTAATTTCGTTTGACTGGATTCTGTTTTCCATGATCTTCTCCTTTATGACAAATCCGCATAGGGTCACCCTAATGATTATGCAAATAAAGTGCCATAATTGTTTAAATACGATAATTAAATGCATAACATATTGATTATAAAAGAGAAAAATATAAAAAAGGGACATAAAAACAAGGTTAAATGAAATAAAAGGAGTTATAGTTGTGTTGTAAAAGACTCACGGTTTAAGAATATTGTGTTGTTTTTTTGCAACATGATCAACACTGGGTCCGGTTACTCGACAAACTTCTTTTAAAGTTGTAATACCCTTTTCTACTTTTAAAATTCCCCGATCTCCCAGTGTTTTTAATCCATTACGTAAAGCGTGTTCTTTCATAACATTTATATCGGCTTTTTCTTTTATTAGAGTCATTAATGCTTCATCAACAGGCAAACATTCAAAGATTCCCTCTCGACCTTTATAACCTGTGTTTCTACAGTTAACGCAACCTTCTCCTTCAAATAGTTGAATGTTATTATAATATCCAAAAGTGTTGGTTAAAACGGCTTTTTGTTTGTCGGTGGCAACAACAGGTCGTATACAGGAGGGACATATTTTTCTAACTAAACGCTGAGCCACTATTCCGATTAAAGCTGAAGTTATTAAAAAAGGTTCTATTCCAAGTTCAATAAGGCGTATAAGGGCCGATATAGAGTCGTTAGTGTGTAGTGTTGAAAAGACCAGATGTCCCGTAATTGCTGATTGAATGACGCTTTCGGCGGTATCAACATCACGGGCCTCTCCCACCATTATAATATCAGGATCTTGCCTCAATATAGAGCGGATAGAATTAACAAAAGTAATGCCTATTTTGGGATTAATTTGGACCTGATTGAAATGAGGCAGAACCATTTCAATGGGGTCCTCAATAGTTACTACATTTTTGGATAAATCGGCCAATGTTTTTAGAGTAGAATACAGTGTTGTAGTTTTACCACTGCCGGTTGGCCCAGTTAGAAAAATAACTCCGTTTGGTTGATTAATAAAATGGTTAAATAATTCAAAATCATCCTCTTCAAATCCAAGTTCTCTAGGAGCACTGAGACTAATTTTTGAATCAAAGATACGAACCACTATTTTTTCACCAAAAGCCGTTGGTAAGGTGGAAATACGAAATTCGGTTTCTATATTTTTGTTTGATACTTTAAGTCGTCCATCTTGAGGTCTTCTTTTCTCTGATATGTCAAGGCCAGAAGTAATTTTAACCCTGGTGATGATTGATGGATGTAAAGTAATGGGCAGAGAAGTGATTTTATGCAAAAGTCCATCAACACGCATTCTAACCACGCATTCGTCTCTTTTGGGCTCTATATGGATGTCACTAGCGTTAAGTTCCAGTGCCATTCTAAATAAATAGTCCACTGTTTTGACAACCTCTTCTTCGTCACTTTTAAAAGATTTTTTTTCTACATGTAAATCTACTAATCTTTCGAGATTTCTAAATAAGGTGGTTCCGGGATCATTTGAAGTGTTGCGAGCCTTCAAATTGGCTTGTTTTATAGTTTTGTGAAAGGCCCAGTACCGGCTGATGGTATCAATAATTAAATTTTTAGTTGTACAGAAAAATTTAGGTGTTTTATGAGTAGTTGTTTTTAAAAAATGGATAATCTCCTTAGTAGGTCTGTAGCAAGTGGCAAAGGTAATATAATTTTTATCTTCTAATACAGGTAAAAGTAGATGTTTGGTGGCGGTTTCTTTGGTTAAATATTTGGTAATGATGTTGAAATCCATATTGATAGGGTCTAAATGTTTGTAAGGAATGTTCCAGTCTTTGGCTAGTAGCTTCATAATCTCTTCTTCAGAGATGGTTTTGTTGGGTTGTAGGTTAGAAATTATTTTTGTATCAACAAGTATATCCACATTTGAAATATGACCCATCTTTTTTTTGTATTGTGAGTCGTTGGCCATTTTGCTATTTAAGCGGAGCTTACTATTTTTAGAGTGTTCTAGTAGTGCTGGGAAGGGAATAACAGTTAAGCCTGCTTTGACAAGTAATTTATGAATTTGATCGATTGATGTAGATTCTATTGATAAAGTGGCCATAAAAAATTCCTATATCATTTATTTGTTTCTCTAAATAATAAACATACCGAAAAACAAGAGATGGCCTTTCCCAGACCGGTTGAATCTTGTTTTTCGTTAGTTTTTGCTTTAATTGATATTAGATCTTCTGGACACGAAAGAGGTTTACTTATCGTACTTTTCATTTGATTAATATAGGGAGCTAGTTTGGGCTTTTGACATATTATAGTAAGATCAATATTACCTAAACTATATCCTTCGTTTTGTATTTTTGACCATGCTTGAAAAAGTAAATTAATACTGGAAGCTTTATGATATTTTTCGTCTGTGTCAGGAAATAATTTTCCAATATCTCCCAAATTAGCCGCACCGAGCAATGAGTCAATAATTGCATGGATAACAACATCAGCATCAGAGTGTCCTAAAAGGTTTTTTGAAAATGGAATTTCAGTTCCTCCTAAGATTAAAGGTCCTTTATCACCTAATTGATGTAAGTCATACCCTTGACCAATCCTGACATTAGGATTGGCTGCTTTGTAAGAGGTGCTCGGCATATGAAAAATCCTGCGTATAAGTTATTTTTATATTCTGGTGTTCACCATCTATTATTTTGACCGGTTGACTATTAATTTCAGCTAACATGGCTTCGTCTGTGATTCTGTTCATATCCATTGAAATTTCTTTTTCATATAAATTTTTTAGTATTTCATATTTAAATCCTTGGGGGGTTTGGACAGCGGTTAGTTTTGAACGATTAAGTGTTTTGATCACCAATTTATCTGGGTCCATTTCCTTTATTGTATCTTGTATAGTTATACCGGGAACGGCAATAGGATTTTTCTGAATCGCGTTGATAACCTGGTCAAAGAGTTTGGGAGTGGCTAAGGGTCTAGCTGCGTCATGTATGAGGACATGAGATAAATTGTCGGTTAATGCGAAGAATCCATTTTTGACTGATTCAAATCTAGTTAATCCTCCTTTGACTATTTTAAGAGGTAAATTGGGAAATTCCAACATAAGGGTGTTTATTTCTTGGGATGCATAATCAAATTGATTAGGAGGTAATACACAAACTATTTCTTTAATAGACGACGGTATTTGACTGATTGTATGCAAGCAATACCATATAATAGGCTTTTGATTTAGTAGTAAAAACTGTTTAGGTGCTTCTGTTTTTAGTCTTTTCCCTGTTCCTCCAGCGGCGATAATTATACCTATACTCATTAATACTCTCAATAAAGGATCATTAAACAATTTATATTATAAAAAATGAGATTATTTTGAATAATACTATTATAATTAGATATTACCGTAAAAAGGCTTTAAAGTATAGGTAGATTACCTGAAAAAGCCAATTTCAGGGTGCGTAATTATTAATGAGGATTAAAAATGCCAATTAGGGAAAATAAGAAATAATAAGAAGTGCTAATTAGCTAGGATACTATTGACTTCTTTTTCAACGCTACTCTCGTCAGCTTCTTTAGCGATGGATATTTCTTTTACAATAAGACTGCGAGCTGTATTGAACATCTTTTTTTCTCCAAAAGAAAGATCTTTGGAGTGTTTTAATACATATAAATCTCGTAATACTTTAGCAATTTCATATACTGATCCGGTTTTGATTTTTTCGTGATATTCTCTGAATCGTTTGTTCCAGGTTTGTTTTTCTACTTTTACGCTTTTGTTTCGCAAAATATCATATACTTTATTAACATCATCAATATCGATAACTTTTCTTAAACCCGTTAAGGTAGCGTTATTAATAGGAACCATAATGGTCATTCCGTTTGATAGGATTTCCATTATATAAAAAGAATGTTTATCACCAGCTATTTCTTTATGCTCTATATTTTTGATGATACCAACACCATGCGCTGGATACACAGCTTTATCACCAATTTGGAAACTCATAAGACCTCACTCGGAAAGGAGTTAATATACGGTATGTTATGTCTGGCGGGTTGGGGGAACACAGTCCAACAGCCCTTAAAGAAGCTATCATAATTATTGTGAATTGTCAATGTCAAAGTCTAGCAACTAACTGCTGGGGCATAAGTTTTTAAAATTTCAGGATAAAATTACTGGCAAGGGGTTCTTTTACATGTTACAGTACGGCTGGGTGGATATGAATTGACCCAGTACTGTTAAGCGTGTTAACTGTAAGACCTTTGGGATGCAATAAATTATGACGAGGCATGTATGGAAAACAAAGAAAATAAAAACAATAAAGAAAATTCAAATATAAATGAACCTGCTTTAACATCTCGTGATTATCGTAAGTTACGTATTGAGAAAATAAACAAAATTAAAGAAAAGAATATCAATCCTTATCCTGATCGTTTTCAAATAACTCATAAACTTAATGAAATTGCGGATCTTCCTGATGATGTCGAACATATTAGGATAGCTGGACGTTTAAAAGCTTTGAGAATTATGGGTAATCTAACTTTTGGTGTCTTATCGGATATGGAAGGGAGTTGTCAAATAGCCATTCAAAAAAAGATTGTTGGAGTAGATGTTTATCAATTTATGAAAAAACTGGTGGATATTGGTGATTTTATTGGGATTGAAGGAATCTCTATGACCACTAAAACGGGGGAAAAAACTGTAAATGCCCTAGAATTTGTATTTTTAGGAAAAGCCTTACTTCCTTTACCAGAAAAATTTCATGGAATATCTGATGTTGAGAAATGTTATAGACAGCGTTATCTGGATCTAATTATGAATGAGGATACCAGAAAAAGGTTTGTGTTTAGAAGCAAACTAATATCTTCTATTAGAAGGTTTTTAGAAAAACATGATTTTGTTGAGGTGGAAACTCCTGTATTATGCAATAAAGCTTCTGGAGCTTTAGCTAAGCCTTTTGCAACCCATCACAATGCTTTAGGAATAGATGTTTTTTTAAGAATTGCTCCCGAAACATATTTAAAAAGATGTGTGACAGCGGGATATAATAAGGTTTTTGAGTTTGCTAGGTGTTTTAGGAACGAAGGAATTAGTCCCGCTCATTTGCAGGATTTTACTATGCTTGAATATTATTGCGCCTACTGGAATTATGAAGACAATATGAGATTTACCCAAGCCATGTTTCAACATGTTTTACTAGAGACCTTAGGAACTACTACTATCAAGATTGGAGATGAAAATATTGATTTTAGCGGTGAATGGGGCAGAATAGATTTTAGAAATCTTATTTTACAAGATTGTAATATTGATATTGAGAAACATGACGACGTAGATATTTTAAGGAAGGAGATTAAATCAAAAGGAATTCAAATTGATGATATCGATAAACTAGGAATGGGAAATCTAGTTGATCAATTGTATAAAAAGGTAAGTAGAGGTAATTTGAAGGGACCAGTCTTTTTAACAGGACACCCCGTTGAATCATCGCCCTTAGCAAGAAAAAACGATCAAAAAAGTAATATTGCAGATCGGTTTCAACTGATAGTCTCGGGAGCGGAAATTGTAAATGCCTATTCAGAGTTGGTAGATCCGCTTGATCAACGAGAGAGATTAGAAGAACAGTCTATGGCTAAAGCCAGTGGTGATGCCGAAGCTATGGATATGGATGAAGATTATTTGAAATGTATGGAATATGGTATGCCTCCTATTTCCGGATGGGGACTAGGAATAGATAGATTGGTCGCTTTATTGACAGGGTGTGATAACATAAGGGATGTGGTTTTATTTCCCCTTAACCGCCCAGAATAGTTTTACTGAGAACAAGTCCCAATACCATTTACTTCTCCAATAACGGAGCAGGGTGTTAATCTTTACTTCATTACTTTCAATGACACTAGCCTCAGAATCATTATTAGCTAATACATATTTTACAGCGCTAAAATGAATAGCGAAGACCTCGCCATCTTGATTAAATACAGGACTACCACTGGTTCCAGAAATAGTGTGAGCTGTTGTGCTGGTAGTAATTAAGGAATCTTTTGAGTGTAGGTTTCCGTTAAATTTTGATAAGATGCCATAGCAATTGTTAATATCTAAATTGGCATATTCGGGTTTGGTAAAGAGTTTGAGTTGATGTTGATAACTTTCCAATACTGAACTAAGTTGATCGTCCCAGTTTTCGTTTGATGAATCAATTAAAGTCAATAATGCTTGATTTTGTTCCTCACTTAGTTCTTTACTTTGATCATCTGTTTCGAATTCTTTTCCTTCTAAAAAGGCAACAAAATTAGAAAATTGTATATTGATAGCTGGGTTATCCAAAGTGACTTCGGATTGAGTTTTTAGACTGTTTAAAATGGTAATAATTCTGAAAATACCATTGGTTTGAAATACATCTTTTAAATGCGCGGCAAGATCCTCATCTTCCAATGATAATGTTTGATTGATGTTCATATAGAGTGAAAGATTTTGAAAATAGTAGTAAGGAATATTTTGTAGTTCATATTCTGGAGATTCGAAAAATTCAGATTTTATTTGTCGAAGTCCATCTAGAAGCATTGTTAGGTCATTTCCTTGAATAAATAATTTTATTGCCTTAATTAAAATCAGGGTTTCTATCTCTAGTTCAGCAACGTGTATTAAGTTACGAGTTCTATTTTCATTGCGATATTTAGGTTTAACTAATTTGATAGTCTTCTGTAATCGTTGTTTGATAGTTTTACTAGAGACAGGATCGATAAGCTCATTAACAGAATAATTTTCATTACCACAGTAAAGACCAGGATAACCAAGTAAATAAATATCACTGCCAATGGAAGGAACGGCAGGATCAAGAGTAAGATAAGTAGTGGGTTGATTGAGTTCAACATGCATTAAAGCAAAGTCATTTGATTTTTTTGGCCATGTTTTCTTCTCTTGACAATTCTTTATTAAAGCTTTTCTCTTTGCAGAGGATACCTTTCCCAATGCATAACTAATTTCGGTAGCTTTCTTAGTAGTGATAGTTGGTGAAGTGATTTCATTCACTTGTAGACAGACATCATCAAATTTAGGTATGGAAACTAGAGATACCTTTATAGCTTTTAGTTCAGATATAGAATATTTACCTTTCTTATCATTATTGTTTTCTTTATTAGTATTAATTTGAGGCATAGAGACTGTAAAATTATCACATGATAGAAATTGATCAATATTTTTAGCATCATAGCCGTTTAAAACCTGTTTTTCATTGGTTAAACAGTTCTGAGCTATGTGATAATTAGTTAAGAAATACCCTCTGTCATTAATAAAAAAACCAGTACCATGGAGTGGAAACTCTGGATTATCCTGAATATATTGGATTTTTATAGTAGATTTGATTTGATTTTTAAATTCAGGTGTAAACTGTGATGATGGTAAGTCATTGATAATTTTACTAGGATTCTTGCTAAAACTAAACACTGATAGTATTTCATTATAGGTCGAATTAGCTCTTTTTTTACAGTTTGTGGCTGTAATTGAAATAAAAATTATTAATATCAATACTTTAATTGGCATTTTAGCTCCTAGTGGGGTTAATGGAACACCCATAAGTATTAATTATGGGGTGCAAAAGGCTTGCCAGGATATAACATATTGATATTTAAAGATTTTATTATGATAAATAGTAACAATAAGGGTTAATATTTATACATATGTCTTTTGTTTGATCAATCAGTTTACTTTTGAGTATTCATTTGCTAGTTTGAAATGGTCATTTTTTCAGAGTAAGTTCCATCTGAGGTTATTAATGCAGGTTGCTTTGGTTCATGATTGGTTGACGGGGATGAGAGGGGGAGAAAGAGTCCTAGAGGTATTATGTGAATTATATCCCGAGGCTCCAATTTATACTTTATTTTTTCAGCCCAAAAAAATAAGTCATACTATTTTAAATCATAAAATTCATAGCTCCTTTTTAAACAAATTTCCGTTTGTTAGTAGGTATTATCGTTATTTATTACCTTTGTTTCCATATGCTATCGAAGCCTTCAATTTGACTCAATATGATTTGGTAATAAGTACTAGTCATTGTGTGGCCAAAGGAGTTATTACCGGCGCTGAGTCCATTCACATCAGTTATACTCATACTCCAATGAGATATGTTTGGGATATGTTCCCCCACTACTTTCAAAATTATGGTTTTATACGGAAATTTTTAGTGAAAGATTTTTCTCATAATTTACGAATTTGGGATGTGACAGCTTCTGCTCGTGTAGATCAATTTATCGCAAATTCTAATTTTGTGAAAAAGAGAATTAAAAAATTTTATAGAAGAGAATCTGAAGTATTGCATCCACCAGTTGATACTCAACGTTTTATTATTAGTAATAACGGAGGTAATTATTTTCTGGTTCTTTCGGCTCTTGTACCTTATAAAAAAGTAGACATTGCAATCCAAGCGTTTAAAAAGAGAAAAGATCGTTTAGTGGTAGCAGGCAATGGTCCTCTTTTAAAAAAGCTGAAAAAAATGAGTTCTCGAAATGTTCAATTTTCGGTAAATCCTAATGATATGGAAGTTGTTAGATTAATAAAAAACTGTAAAGCTTTAATCTTTCCTGGAGTAGAGGATTTAGGAATAGTTCCGTTAGAGGCCATGGCGTGCGGAAAACCAGTAATTGCTTATTGTAAGGGTGGAGTTGCCGAAACAGTTATAGACAATGTAACAGGATTGTTTTTTTATGAGCAAAGCGCAACTTCTTTAAATAATGCTATTGAACAATTTGAACAAAAAAAAGGTGTTTTTGATGAAAATAAAATACGGTTTCATGCTGAGCAATTTGGTATACATAAATTTAAAATTAATTTAAAACAGTTGATTGATAATATAGTTACTGGTCGAATTAATTAACAGATAAATTTATGGACAAAGCTCATAAAGCAATTTGGATAGGAATACGTTTTTTTGTTGATATGGGGCTTATTATTCTAGCCTGGTGTCTAGCTTATTATTTACGATTTTATACCCCCATAATAGCAGTGTCAAAAGGAATTCCAGACTTTGAAATGTATTTTAGATTGATAATTTTTATCATCTTAATTTGGGGCCTGACCTTTCGATATTTTGGCTTGTATACCGATAAACGCTTTGCCAGAGTAATTTATGAGTTTTTCGTAATATCCGAGGCTCATATTGTAGCTTTGGTTCTTTTTATTACCTTTAACTATTTCTTCGATGAATTTAGATATTCCAGAGTATGTTTAGCTTACTTCGCTGTTTTGGGAGTAGTGTTTATACCAATTGGTAGAAGCTTAATACGTAAGGTGCGTCGTTTATTTAAAAAACGTGAACTATATGATCGTAAGGTAGTTGTAATTGGCAAAAGTCCTTATTCGGAAATAGTTAAACAATATGTTTCTTCAATGGAGATGAATTGCAGAATTATTGGAGAAGTTGATATATCTGAGATTCGTAAAGTAGCAAGGCATGAAGAGGTAAATGATTCTAGGAAAGTAATTCCTTTAATGCAATTGAATGAGTTTGTTCGTGATAATTATGTTGATGAAATAATTATTGCCCTGGATTTAGAAGAGCAAAATCTTGTTCCTCAAATACTAAAAGTAATAGCCGAGGAGTTGGTTGAGATCAAAATTTTAGCTGATTTTCATAATTTTATTTATCTTAATACCAGTGTAGATATATTTAATGGTTTACCTATAATATCTATTAATGAAAGTCCCTTAAATGGATGGTATCGTTTTATAAAGCGATTTATGGATATTGTCATGGCGATATTATCAATTTTATTAGTGCTCACTTGGTTACCAATAATTGTCAAAATAGCACAAATTATTTCATACCCAGGCCCCTTA
>CAZJDM010000036.1:0-32333 GCA_964544765.1 uncultured bacterium | reverse complement strand
CCTATGCGCTCCTAAAATCGTCGTAAAAAAGAAAGAAATTAGAGTTTAATACTATTTAATGTGTCTCTTAAAGTGGACCAAAATAGATAGTAATTATCAAGTTTTGACTATTATAGCTGAAGCTATGGACCGCATAATGATTTAATTCTAAACTTTTCATTGATTATACCGATTCCCTAAACTGACAGAATAAAAGGAATTTTTTATTTAGAATGGGAGACCTTAAAAGTAACAAGGAGGTTTTTGTGGTAACTCTGGTTAAATACATAAGTTTTTATTTAATTATTTTGATTTGTTTATCCAGTATTGGATGGGCAGCAAAAGATGTCAAAAATGTCAAAAATGCTAAAAGAGTTAAAACTGATTTAGAATTAAATGAACTAGTCGGTAAATGTAATCAAAATACTTGTCAAAATAAGGCTTGTTTTACATTAGGTTATGAATTAGCCGTTAGAGGTAAATATTTCAGAGCGGTTGATTATATTCAAAAATGTAATCAACACCCAGAAATTAAGAGGCAATTAAAATGGTCATGTAAGAAAGGAGATGATATTGCCTGCCTTGATTATGCTCTGGTTTTAGATTTAGTTGTCGGACAAAAAGAAAGAGCCAATGAAATATATCAAAAATATTGTAAGCAGGGAAACAGTGCGGCGTGTATCTGGGGACAAAACCCTTCGTTAAATGATTTATGTCAAAAGGATCATGTTAAATCATGTATAGCTGTTGGTATAAAAGCCTATAAGGAAGAAAAGGATTTTGCCAAAGCTAAACAGCTATTATCAAAGGTCTGCGAATCAGGTTCTGATGTGGCTTGCTATGAATTAGGAATTTTAATGCTGTCAGAACAACAGAGAGAATTAGCTGTAGATTATCTTAAAAAGCATTGTGAAAAAGGATTGGGAAGAACTTGTACGTTGTATGGATTGTTATTGGCCAGAGAAGATGAATTAGATGAGGCTCAGGCGCTTTATTTGAAGAGTTGTGATTTAAAAGCAAGTTCTGGTTGTAGGTTATATGGTGAAATGCTGTTAATGAATGAAAATCCTGTCAAAGGTATAGAATATATTAAACGAGCTTGTGATCAGACCGGTATAAGAGGGGAAGCGCAGGCGTGTCATTTAATGGGCGAAATAAAGGTTAAAATGGGTGCTAAAAAAGAAAGTGTGGATTTTTATGAAAGTGCCTGTATCGATGGAATTAAAGATTCGTGCATTATAGCCGCCGATCATAGAAAAGCTGATCCTATCTTTTATAATTTGGCGGTTCATAATTACAGACAAGCTTGTGATTTAGGAGATAAAGAGAGTTGTATGCACGCTGCTGATATGTATCAAAAGGATCTAGAAAATCCGGTTATGGCGCATTTTTATTATAACAAGTCATGTAAACATAATAATCAAGAAGCTTGTCTAAAGTCAAAAGAGATAGCAGTATTGGTGGAAATGATAGGTAAGGTTCAAGAAAAGAAAATGGAAAAAAAATATCTGCATCAGGAGAAACTAAAGGCTCAGAAGAAAAGAAAATTGCTAGCAAAACAAAAAAAGCAGCGAGAAAAAAAGAGATTGAAATTAGCTAAACAAAGGCAAGAGAATCAAAGAAGGCAGCATAGAAAGGCAATCTTATCTATGGTAAAGCAAGATCTTGATAATGTTACCAATAATGTTAAAAAAGAATTTAATTATATATTGAAATGCTTGGATCGAAAATTAGGACGAGTACCATTAATTGGTTTTGGTAATATCCAATGTGATAAAGAAAAATATAATGAACCAAGAGCTTGTATGGATGCTATCAACAAACTGTCCCAACATTTAAAATCGTCCGAAAGCATGTTTAAATCTACAACCAAAACCTTGGTGGATACTTATGTGGAGTTGCTAGATAAAAAAGAGGATGAGAACCTAACGATTTCAGAATTGGATGAGTTGAAAAGACAAAAGGTTAGTCGTTTTTTATCTTCGGCTGCTAATAAAATTGAAAAAAACTATTTTCCAGTTTTATGTATCAATAAAAGATTAAAAATTTTAAGAGCGGCTAAAAAGGAGGAGTATGGTAGATGATGGGGGATTAGATTTACTGCGTCAGCCAGTAATCTTTAAAGGAAAAGAATGTTCTTATATTGAATATATTAATGGGGTTAAATCTAAGCAAGAGATGTTTCTTTCGCAACTTAATGACGATTCTTTTCAATGGAACATACCAGATGAATTGCAAGCCAAAGTGAGTTCACAAGGAAAGATGCAAGGATTTTACGGTGATACTATTGTATATCCTTTCAATGAAAAACAGATAAATACATATTTTCAAATCCAAAAAGAAATTTTGTCGCAGGTGGATTTTTTAGCGGAGCCTTTAGATGTTAATTCATTTCATATAACAATACATGATTTAGTTAATGGTAAGGACCAAAATGTACTTAAAAATGAAATGAAAGAAAATACAAAGCAAGTTGAAAGAATTTTTACTCGTTTAAGGTCTTATTTGGAAAGGTTTCCTGAACATAGTCAGGTAAAACTTGAAGCGACTTATTATTATCCCTCTTTTAGAACAACCTTTCTGTTAGGATTTATACCGGTTGATGATTATAATTTTAGAAAATTAATCAACGTCTATAATTTATTTGAGGAGGTTAAATATTTGGATTATTGGTTTCGACCTCATCTTACTTTCGCCTATTTTAAACCGGTAAAACCTTCCCATCAGCAAATAAAAAACTTATGGCAGATATTTGATCGTCTCAATCCACCCAAGTTGTATATCGATATGGATCTCAATGATATAGCGTATCAACATTTTGAGCATATGAATGATTATAAAAATATCTATCAAGTGAGAAGTAATAAGTAGTTTTAGGAGGACTAAGAGGTTCAGGAGATCAAGGAGGATTTACTTGAGGAACTTAGGTACCAGGATTTTTATCAGTTTGTTTATTATTCTGGCCATTGCTTATTGTAAAAAAAGGCGAGCTGTAGTTCGTTCGATTAAGAGTCAAATTCCTATCAAAAATCAAAAAATCGCGACAGATAAAAAAGCAGCAGATGCCAGATCCCAACTAGCTGAAACGGCTGGGGCCCAAAAAATTAATGCTTCTCCTAATCAGGTAATAATTAAGTTTAAGAAAAAACTCAATCTGGTGGCGGGGAGGGATCATTTAAAATCAGTTAAACTGGTTCGTAGTTACAAGCATGACAGTAATTTACACCTTTTAGAAGCCAAACAGAAAATGTCGGTTAAAGATATAATCAAATTGTATTCAAAAAATCCGGATGTTCAATATGTAGAACCTAATTATATCTATCGGGTTGATGAAATTCCTAATGACCCCAAATATACAAATTTATGGGGACTACATAATTTAGGACAAGTTGGAGGCACTGTTGATGCAGATATGAATGTTCCCGAAGCATGGGAACATATCGGTTCAGGAGAAACGTATATTGGGGTGATCGATACGGGTGTGGATTATTTGCATGAAGATTTGAAAAAAAACTTGTGGGTAAATCCGAATGAGATTGCGGGTAACAATATTGATGATGATGAGAATGGATATGTTGATGATATATACGGTATCAACGTGGTTGATGATAATGGAGATCCTTTGGATGGTAATGGGCATGGTACCCATGTTACGGGAATTATTGCCGCAACATACAATAACGCTATTGGAATTACAGGTATTGTTAAAAATGTTAAAATTATAACTTGTAAATATATGTCGGATGATGGGTTTGGTTATCTTGCCGATATTTTTAAATGCTTAAACTACTTCAATAATTTAAAAACTAAATACAATATTGATATAGTAGCAACCAATAATTCTTGGGGTAGTTATAATAAATCCATAGCTTTAGAAGAAGCCATTCAATTGCAAATGGATAAGGGTATTTTATTTGTGGCTGCAGCTGGGAATGATGGTGTTAATGTTGATGAGTTCCATTATTATCCCAGTAGTTATCATGTGCCCAATGTGCTTGCAGTGGCGGCATTTAACCGAAACGACAGTATAGCCTATTTCTCTAATTACGGTATTAGAACAGTGCATGTTGCCGCTCCGGGTGTATCAATTTATAGTACTATGCCCAATGATCAATATACCAGTTTAGATGGGACCTCTATGGCGGCTCCTCATGTTACAGGATTGGTAGGCTTATTGAAAATACAGAATCAAAATCGGGACTGGAAAAAAATCAAAAATTTGGTAATTACGGGAGGCAAAAAAGACGATATTTATCTTAAACATGTCATTAGCAGTAGACGGGTAAGGGCCTGGGACGAAGGTGGTGTGGGATCAATGAGTTGTAGTAATCAGAAAGTGACTAGAAGAACACTTCCCATCAAAGATAAAATATCTGTTGGCCCAGAGGAAAGAGTTAATTTGGAAGTGTTGCATCTGGATTGTGATCGAGCGGCCGGTTCGGTAACGGTTGATATTAATGAAGGACAGGGCCAAGTAATTTTGGAAGATGTCAACTCGACAGGTTATTATAGTAATGTATGGACTCCATCTGATCTATTTAGGCATTATAGATTAGATTTTCCGCAAGGAGATGTTTTGGAAGTTGAGATTATTGACAATTATTTAGCACCGGACCGGGTTGTGAGTAATTATCGTAATATAGAAGGCGATAAGTTATTTCTTTTATATGATGAGGAAACAGTTACACTAGAAACACCTTTTCCAATTAAGTTTGCGGGTTCTTTGGAAGGATACAATGAAGTGATTGTAGCTGCTAATGGTGGTGTTAGTTTTACCAACAGGATGTTAATTTGGGATAATGTTGATTTTCCCATACCTGATAACCATACTTTGGTGGTTCCGTTTTGGGATGATTTAGTTCCCGGAGAAGGTGGGGGAGTATTTGCTCAGACTTTGGGGATTTCACCTAACAGGGAACTGGTTATCGAATGGCGACATGTTCCACATTATGAAGAACAATGTTCAGGAGATGTTACCTTTCAAATAGTACTTTTCGAAGATAGTCCCAACATTCTTTTTAACTACAAGGATGTGGTCTTTGGTACTCAAAGTTGTGATAAAGGTGGCAGCGCGACAATAGGTATACAAGTATCTCCAAGTGTTGCGAGGAAATACTCATTTAATAATGATGTGCTACAGGATGGATCGAGTTTATTGTGGAAAATTCCCGATGAGGAATCTCGTTGGAATATAGGTGATGGTTCCTCACCAGACGATGGTGGGCCAGAGAATCATCCACCAGTGGTTAACATTGAAAATGATTTTTTGGTGCAGCCGGGAAGTAATGTGGTGATAAGGTCTGAAGTTTCTGATCCGGAAAATCAATCATTGACTTTAAGGTGGACCCAAACTAATGGAGAGAATGTTATTACCGGGGATGTTATTCTTAATCAGGATCAACTTGAGTTTGTTGCCCCTACTGAACCATCGATTTTAAATTTTACTTTAACAGCTATCGACCCTCATAATAAAAGTGGTACCGATTCAATTACTATCATTGTATCACCAAATCTTAGTCCAGTGGCCAGAATTAATGATATAACCCATGTTGGTACTGGACAATTATTGGAACTGGATGGAAGGGGTAGTTTTGATCGGGATGGACGAATTGTTAAATTTACATGGTCGCAGATTATGACTGGTAGTTCGGCTAATCTTCAAACAATTAATCTGGCTTCTGTTCATTCACCGGTTATCCAATTTAATGCCCCGGCTGTTGAAGGCGTTTTTGCCATTAAATTGACAGTTGAAGATGAGGGAGGTTTACAAGATTCAACTTCGGTAGAGATAACCATTGTTGATCCACCAATTGCTGTGGTTGATGAAAATATTGTTGCTGTACCTGGGCAATCGATTCAGTTAGATGGATCTAATAGTGAAGATCCAGCCGGTGGTATGTTGATTTATCATTGGCGGCAAGTTGGTGGTCCATTGGTTGAGTTAGTAGATTTCACTCAAGCTGAAGCAGGCTTTGAGGTGCCGGTAGATATGGAAAATACTATTTTAACTTTTCTTTTAGTTGTTACCAACTCAAATGGTATATCAAGTAAATCCTATCTAAGTGTAACCGTTAATCATTGAATAATTTTTACAACATGTAAATCGTCAATAAATTTCACTAAATTATTACATATCAAAAGTATATGTAATTTGATTCCAAAATAAGTTGAATTAATAGAACTAATCTGATAAATAGTAGCCATAATTTACGTGAAAGCAGCAAAATTTATAGGATTACTGATATTCAGTATGTTTAAGAGAAATTTATTTTGACATAACCAATTTATGGAGAAGGAGAGTTTATGAAAGTCAGAAAGATTCGTAAAAGTTATTTATTATTTGCTTTAAGTACATTATTGGTAAGCCATGTTAGTTGGGCCTATCCAAATGGCACACCTAAGATCAGCTCATCTGATCAAGATGAAATCTGGACTACAGGGCATAGAAGTCCAGATACGGATTCTCAGGCAACTTCTAAAGCAGCAGCTCATTTTTACGGTTATAAAGCTGGTCGGACCGGGGGAATGAATCCTGAATCTAAATTTATTTTTGAAACATTTTCAGTTGAGTATCCTGAGTTGATTGTAGGAATCGAAGGTAAAGATTTCTTTTTAGTAGACCATAATGTTCGAAGTCAAGGTCCGGATAGGTGTATGGAAGATAGCAATATTATAGGAATTTTAGACCATCATCCAACTCAAGATGGTTCATATTATGCTATTGATATTACTATCAAAAAGTGGGGCGCAACAGCTTCCATCATGGCTAGTAAATATCACCAATCTGGTAGAGCTATTCCTTATGGTATAGCCGGTATTTTAATGGGTGCAATTTTGTCAGATACTGATAATCTAACTAGTGAAACCACTACCAATCATGATAAATTTTATGTTAATTGGTTAGCAACTGTTGTTGGTTATGATAAGCAAAAAATGGACGAATTTTATGGGCAAATGGCAATTGTTAAATCCGATTTTAGTGGAGTTGATGCTGAAACAGTACTTCTTATGGACTACAAGGAATACAATATTAATGGTTACGCTGTAGGATATGGTGTTGCCGCTACTATTGACCCCGATTCTTTATTCGCCAGAAAAGATGAAATTATAGCAACCATGATTAAGGTAAAAGAGGACCCTAAACGTAATCTTGATCATATTTATTTTGCTGTAACTGATACCAGAAAAGCCACCAAAGGATCTACCGTTTTTACCTCAAGTGCCGAAGATCATCAATTCTTGGTAGAAGCCTTTGATGGTTTAACTTATATTGATAAAGAAGATAATGATAAAGTAAAACCAGCTGAAATCATAATTGGTGATGATACAGTTACAGCTAATCCAATTACTTCTAGAAAAAGACAAATGATGCCAGCTGTTGAAGATAAATTAGAGTCTCAAATTGAAGGATCTTTCGTAGCTTGTCCAGAGCAAAAAGATGGCGCAAAATAAATTTTAATAATTTGTAGTAAATTGAGTTACTAAAGTCTCCAAATGTCTTGAAAAAGATGTTTGGAGACCTTTTGACAATTTGCACCACCATTAATTTTACAATTTAATAAATGATTAAATATTGTGCAAAACGTAGATTCGTATTGAATCGCAATGATTTTATGATCTTATTTTAGTCTAAAAGTAAGCTTTTTTCATAATTGCGGTTGAAAACTTGTGGGATTTTGTTTTTCGAACCTACTAATCTTAGGAGCTAAACTTGGTGTAATTTTTCAATATACGGTATAATGAATTATTGATTTAATTTTAGGAGTATGGGATGAAAAATCTTATTACTAAAGTTTGGCAGTTATTTTGTGTATTAGTAATTACTGGTTATTCTTTAGATGCTGCAAAGCCCAACATGGCTAGAGACGGGACATTGAGCTTGGAACAATTTTGTATTGCTGTTCCTGGTTGGAGAGGGATAAACATACCTAGGGATGTAAATCTACAAAATGCTTTTCATAATATTGGTAACATAGTTTCTTCCGAGTTTGTTTTGCAACATTATCAAGAACCGGGTTGGATAATTCTGGATGTACGAAGTAAAAAGGCGCGAAGTAATGCCGGAACCTTTGTTTATACAGCATTTGTTCCAGCTGAAAATAGAAGTGTTTCTGCCGATGGATTTAGACAAAATTCAATATCTGAATCTAAAAAATATATTTTAGAAAGTATTAATAAAGCTCAAAAGTACATGGATAAAAGGATAAAAAGAGGTGCTTTTCCTTATTATAAAAATATTGCCGAACCTAATTATATTATTTTTTGTAATGGTCCAACCTGTCATAAAACTTCTTGGGCAGCTTGTCAATTGAGGTCCCTGGGAGTGCCAAAAGAAAAGATTAATGTGTTTTTACACGGGTTTTCAATACTTGATAGACAACCTCCAATAGATAATAAACAATTTCTTAAGTAACTTGACCAGTTCCAAAAATACTTCAACGAAATTAAGTTGATAATGAAATATCGTTTACTGCATGGTTAATAATGTGTATAAAGTGTGCAAAAAGAATCTCTTTAGGTGTGTAAAAAGAGCTGGTTAGCTTTACTTATTTAGGTCTGAATATGAGTAGTGTTTCTAAAAATGCAAATGGAAACAGTAATTATTACAGTGACATGATTGGTGTAAGTCCTTCAGTTCAGTGTCTCTTAGAACAAATTAATATGGTTGCTCCAACTAATGCCAATGTTATGATTTGTGGTGAATCAGGTACTGGAAAAGAACTTGTGGCTCATGAGATTCACAAAAGGAGCTTAAGGCGAAAAAAGCCTATGGTTAAGGTAAATTGTGCCTCAATCCCAAGAGAATTGTTTGAAAGTGAATTCTTTGGGCACATTAAGGGATCTTTTAGCGGTGCGGTACGAGACAGGCGAGGACGATTTCAGGTAGCTGATGGTGGAACTTTGTTTTTGGATGAGATTGGTGAATTACCAATAGATTTGCAAAGTAAATTGTTAAGGGTATTACAAGAAGGTATATATGAAAGAATTGGAGAAGATTTTTCTCGTAGGGTTGATACTAGAATCATAACAGCCACCAATCGTGACTTATCACAAGAAGTTGAAGATGGAAATTTCAGGCAGGACCTTTATTTTCGTTTAAGTGTGTTTCCCATAGTTGTCGATCCTTTGTGTAAAAGATTAGAGGATATATCTGTTCTGTCAACTTTTTTTATTAAGAAGTCGTGTGAAAGAATTGGGATACCATTAGTAGATATTAAGAAAGATGATATTTTAAAATTACAAAGTTATCATTGGCCGGGAAATATTCGAGAATTACAGAATGTTTTAGAAAGAGCTGTTATATTGTCTCAAGGTGGTCGACTATCCATCAATTTACCAGATAATTCCGAACAAAAACCAATCATAAAATCAAACGCTTTAAATACTAAAACTACTACGGAAATTGTTACTGAACCGGAAAGAATTGAACGCGATAAAGAAAACATTTTAAACGCTTTAAAAATAACTAATGGAAAAATTTATGGTTCTAATGGTACAGCTAATTTACTCGGTATAAAACCTACAACACTTGCCTCCAGAATGAAAAAACTAGGGATTGAAAAAAGTATGTACATTGGAGGAATGAAAATATGACCAAAATGCAAGATCAAATTTGGATCTCTTTGGGAATTGAAAATTGTATTCGAGAAATACATCAAACTTCCTTCAGGAAGGAAACGATTGATATAGCACTATCTAATGTCTGTAGGTATGTTGAAGCATGCTCAGGTGTTATTTATTTATTAAAAGAAAATACCAAAGAATTAAATTTAATAAGTACCCATGCTATGTTAGATAATCAAAAGATCCATAAGACGATTAAGGTAGGGCAGGGAAGCATGGGTCAAGTGGCTCTAGATAGAAAACCGATTATACTCACCGATGGAAAACAAACCAGAACAATCATGGTCAACGGAGTTGTGCAGGATCAAAATTTCAGTATCCTTACTTATCCATTACTGCATAAAAATAACTTGATAGGAGTTATGGAATTAGTAATGTATAGAGAGGCTCATTCTTATAAACTTGAGTTTATCGGGCGTATTTCAGAAATTATTGCTGGATATGTTGAAAAATATTCACTCTTTGAAAACCAGGTTGAACCGAATAATAAAAAATATAATAAAATAAGTGCAGAAGAATTGCAAAAAGATGATACTGAGCTCTATTCATTGATTGCTCATCAACTAAAAAATCCGTTAAATTCTATTTTAGTATTATCTGAGATGTTATTTAAAAATTGTAATAATTCATTTTCCATGAAAGAAGTAAAGCAATTAAAGATGATTAATTTAGCTGGAAAAAATCTCCTTAATCTTATTGATCAAAATTTTGAAAAAGTAAGAAGCGAGGCAGTTCAAGTTATAAATAAGAGTAGAGCTGGTGAATCCCAGGAAAATGACATTGAAATTGAGAAATCTATTGAGCGAAATAATACTATCAAATGGGAATCTCAAAATAGTTTACATAATAAAAAGATAATGCTAGTAGATGATGATGTTAACAATCTATTTACCTTATCTTCAGTACTAGAAGCTCAAGGAGCCAAAACTTTGCAGGTTAACAGTGGAATTAGATCTGTTGAATTATTAAGAAAACAACCAGTTGATCTTATTTTAATGGATATTTTAATGCCAGGTATGGACGGTTATTCTACGATTAAATCAATAAGAAATATGGCAGAAGGTAACAAAGTGCCTATTATCGCAATAACTGCACAAAATAAAATTGGGAACAGTCAGAAATGTATTGAAGCGGGAGCTAATGATTATATCTCTAAGCCCATTGATTATAGTTTATTAGTTCGATTAATTAAATCATGGAGTCATACCACCGCAAGATAAAATTATGTTGAATATAAAAATAGTTGGTGGTTATAAAAGTGTGTTGGTTTTATTGTTGATTTTGGTGGTGTATTGTAGGGTTGGTTGGGCTCGTGCAAAGAAAGATTCAAAGGCATCAAAATCTCATAAAATACCTAAAAGACCAAAGGTATCTAAAGCATCCTACAATGTTTTAAAATATAAATATCGTATTATTAAAACCTATCCTCATGATCGAAAATCCTATACCCAGGGGTTGTTCTACCATAATGGTGTTTTGTATGAGGGAACAGGGCTTAAAGGAAGGTCTTATATCCGAAAGATCTTATTAGCTCGTAATGAAATTATTTTGCAACATGATCTTCACTCTAAATATTTTGGCGAGGGAGTCACTGTCTTTGGTGATAAGTTGGTACAGCTTACTTGGCAATCAAAAGTTGGGTTTATCTACAATAAAAAGACTTTTAAACCAATAGGCAAGTTTGAGTATCCGACCAAAGAAGGATGGGGAATAACGTATGATGGTAAATGGCTCATTATGAGTGATGGTACATCCTGGTTATATTATCTAAATTCCAAGAACTTTAAGATAGCAAAGAAACAGCAAGTATTTGATGAAAAAGGTCCGGTAAACAAATTGAATGAATTAGAATTTGTAGAGGGAAAAATCTTTGCCAATGTATGGCCCACAGATTTGATCATTATTATAGAACCTAAAACAGGAAAAGTAATTGGTCGTCTTGATTTAGAGGGAATATTGGAGTTTAAAGATTATCAGGTTCCCGTCGAAGTGTTAAACGGAATTGCTTATAATCAAAATAACAAACATTTATTAATAACTGGTAAGCTATGGCCTAAGATTTTTGAAATTAAAATCTCTCCTATCCAAAAAAAATAGTTTTCTTTCTTAATACTAATATTAATCAATCATTCGTCTAATTTTTTATTAAAATAATTCATGCCCTACCGAGTAAAAAGAAAAAGGCGTTGACAATATACAAAGATTGTTAAATATAGGAATAAATCACAATGATTTGTAAAAATTTTATATTAAAGAGCAAAAAGAAAAACTTATTACCTTGTTTTTTTAGGACCATTTACTTTCAACAATGGGATAGGTATGTCCAGGTGTTTTGGGTCCATGATAATAATGGCCTTTTTACTGTCAATGCAATTTTCGACTACCATTTTGGGTGGTTCAAAAATTAAAAAAGCATGTAAAGGATTGGTCAAACGATCAAAAGATTTTTCAGCAGAATTGCCGGATGGATCCTTGGTATTGCCTAATGATTATTTTGGTGGTTACCATGGAACTCATTTGGTACGGCCTGATGTGGCTCTAAAAAAAGGATTACCGGCAAAGGGGAAAAATATAAATTTATTGAAGCATGTTGAAGCGAAGGGTAAATCAGCTTTTAGAGGAGTAACCCATATGGTAACCGATATGCAATCCGAATCAGGAGCCGCGTATTGGGCCGGAAAAGGTGGATTCGTTTATGATATTAGGGGCGTACCTACTTGGGACGTTAACCTACTTCTCGAAGGAAGGGTTTTTAACGGATTGGAGTACCGTGGTAATTTGATGTCCGGAGAGAACGAAAGAGCTATTCCCGCTCGTGTTCCTCCTAATTTTATCAAACGATGGGGTAAGGTTAAGGTGTTGCCTTCTGGTTTATTAGTGGTGAAGAAATGGCACGATAATCCGGGGTTTAAAATTACTCGGGAAAATTAAACTGAAGATAGTTGTGAGAATTTTGAAAATTCGCTTAAATTCTGTTAAAATTACAATATAGAAAAGTAATATTTTTCATGCTTGAGCTATTAGTAAACAAAAGAGTGTTTAATATATGAATACTTTAATTGTTCATGAAGATGTTGGTCTGACCAATTTAATATCCGAATTTATTAAAAAAGAAGGTTCACGTGTTGTATGTACTACCAACGCTATGCAGGCAATTAAGAGTCTTAAGAAAAATCATTTTAAGTTTTGTATTTTACATACGGTGTTACCTGATTTAGACGGAATTGTTTTATTAAAAAGAATAAAGGAACTATGTCCTGAGATCTTAGTTTTGGTTATTAGTGATCATGGAGGTATAGATAACGCATTGGGAGCTGTAAGACATGGTGCCTCATATTTTATAGCTAAACCAGATAATAACAAGCATATACTAAAAATTCTTAAGGAGACTTGGGAGAATATTAATGGTTGTGTTACAACTCATCAATGTGCTTCTCGTGATAGAAAACAAATTAGTTTGGACGGGATAGTTGGAAATAGTGATGTTATGAAAGGCTTGTTTGATATCATTGAAAAAGTATCTGATACCGAGGCTACAGTTTTAATTTTGGGTGAAAGTGGTACCGGTAAAGAGTTGGTAGCAAGAGCATTACATAACAATAGTAGTCGATCATCTAAATTGTTTGTGCCAATTAATTGTGGTGCCATTCCTGAAGATTTGCTGGAGAGTGAACTCTTTGGACATGTTAAAGGTTCTTTTACCGGGGCAATAGGTAATAGAGAGGGTAGATTTTCCGTTGCCCAAGGTGGAACCATATTTCTTGATGAAATTGGTGATTTACCACTTAGGCTTCAAGTTAAGTTGTTAAGGGTGTTGCAAGAAAAAAGATTCGAACCGGTTGGATCGACCAAAACTATTCATGCAGATGTGCGGGTTATTGCAGCTACCAATGTTGATTTAGAAAAACAAGTTAAACAAAAAAAATTCAGGGAAGATCTCTTTTATCGTTTGAATGTCTTACCGGTTATTGTTCCTCCGTTAAGGGAACGTTTGAATGATTTACCTTTATTAATCAAGAAATTTGAGGATAAAAATAGAAGATATCAAAGACAAAATATCAAAAATATTGCTCAAGATGTTCTGGATGTATTCAATCAGTATAGTTGGCCGGGAAATGTACGAGAGTTAGAAAACCTTATGGAACGATTGTCAATCTTAAAGGCCGGTAGTGAAGTGAAATTGAAAGATTTACCCCGTAAGTTTTTAAAGAAACAATTACCGGAGATTATAAATCCCATTCCTTCATTAGGCATGGCAGGTAGTCATTTGGATAATTCTATTGACTTCTATAAAGAAGTTGAAAGTTTTGAAAATCAGATGATTTTGAGGGCTTTGGAACATACTAAATGGAACAAGAATCAAGCAGCTAAAATCTTAAATTTAAAAAGAACTACCTTAGTTGAAAAGATGAAAAAGAGAAGTTTAGTTCAAGATCACACCAGACTATAATCCTACTCAATTGAACTTTGATTTTTAAAGTCTCAACTGATCATTATTTGCATTTGTAGTATCACGGTTTTGATCTTTCTAATTCAAGATAAGTTCGGTAAGAGAAATCGCTTTTCAGCGAAAGGTCATCTTGTTGAGGGAACTTATAGCTAATACCACCATAACCTCCCCATTGATTACGGTCATAATCTTTTACTCTATCTTCACTGGGGCTCTTGTTTAAATAAAAACCCTCTGCGGTAAGGAGGAAGTTTTTGAACAAGGGCAGGCGAAAAGCAAAGACTATTTGGATGCCGGTAAGATCTAAAGGAATTGTGTCTGGTTTTAAGGTGGTCAGGTCCATTCTGATACGAGAATCCACATAGCTTTCATAGGTTATATGAATCATGGGGTGAAAGGTTACTTTCCATTTTTTATGCAGTGGAACTTGGAGCCAGGTAATCCATCCGATGACATTATTGTTGTATAGATAGGCATTATATCTATATTTAGCGTAATATCCTTCAACATATAAATCAGCTTCATATTGCGGAAAGTAAAAATTATGCGCTAAATGAATAGATGGAATAGAATAACCTTCAACGGGATCTTTGGTAGAGAAACGGCCCGCCCCCCCGGTCATAAGAGTATTTACTTTATCGTTAATTGAGAAGAAACGGAGGAAAAAACGAAAATAATAATGATCGAGATATCTAACTCCTATCCAAGGTGAAATAAAACCAATATTCTGTGTATCACGATCAAAATTAAAAAGATGGTACCAGTAAAAATATCCGTTAATACCAGTCGATACCCATGGGAATGCCCATTGAGCGTTGAAATTAAGACCAAATCTATGCCGATTATTATCGGTAGAAAAAAGGTTAAAAATATTAAAAAGACTATTATTATAATATCTAAATAATGAATAATCATCCCATTGCAGATCCAACCACCAGCCTACTTCACAACTACCTATAAAATTATATATGTTGGAAGGAGGTAAACCTGCTTTAATGTGAGGAGTAAGTCTACCATGAGTGGCTTTGATAAATTTATATGGTTTTTCATCATCCATTCGATTGAAACGAAAGATCATTTGGCTGGATAGATATGATCCGCTTTTTAGACCCGCTCCCAGATACCAATTTTTTTTATCTAACAGATAAGGATATTTGGTTAGAAAGATATCTTGTTTAGAAGAGTATTTCTTTTGTTTAGACAGTTCCTTTTTTATTCTTCGGTGATGACTGGTTGGATATTTTCCTTGGATCATGTTCAACATTATTAAAGCTTTTTCCTGATAAATGTTGACCGGAGTATCCTTAGTTAAAGATAAAAATTCTTCAAGGTAAGCTTTGGCTTTTTGTTTTCTATTATTATACAGAGCAAAATAAGCGCCAATATAAAGAGCTTTAGGGTATATGGAATTAGATTTTTTTTTCAAAACTTGCTTTAGATAAACTCTGCTGGTTGAATCATTGTTACGGATGAAGTATATCATTGCTTGGTAAAGATAACTTTTGGGTTGTAAAGCTTCTAGAATTTCCAGTTTTTGAAAGTATTTAAGAGCTATTCTATATTCTTGTTCCTCAAAATAGCACAGAGCCAGATTGTTTATATATTTAGTATTATTAGGAGTGTTGGATAATTTCTTTTTCCAGTAATTGGTACTTTTTTTACATAGATTGGGTAGATATTGATGAATGGAACTGCGAGTTAAAGGAGGAATTTTTTCGTCTGCTCGGAGTGCAAAGAAACTAATAAAGATAATTAACGGCAAAATGCAAAAAATTTTTCTAACTAGGTCGATAAAAAAAACAAACGTAATCATATCGCTATTATATGTCATTATTGATGATTATGGAATCCTCAAGTTACCTCAAAGAAAATATTAAAGTAATAATTGCCAATATTTAAATTAAATATTTATGGTGGTGGGTGTAAATTGTTGAAACTTCATGCAAGAGCAGCTCCAAATTCAAAATAGTTGATAAATGCTTGTTTAAGACTGAACGGTGGGCAGTAATTCAATAATAGCGAATACTCTCTAAATAGTAGCACAAAAGGATTGGATTTTATCAAGAGCTGCTTTTAAAGTGGTCTCGTCTGGTAGATATACAAGGCGGAAACATCCAGCAAGAGGATCCATGCCAAATCCACTACCATGAACAACTAGAACTCCTGTTGAAGCCAACAATTTTAATACAAATTGTTCATCCGTCATACCATCGGGCAGATTATATTGGGCCATCAGATAAAAAGCTCCGTCAGGTTCAATAACAGTCATACCTTCAATAGAGTTAAGCCTTTCTACGCATAAATCTCTGCGTCTTTTTAATTTGGACAAGGTTTCTTGAATATGATCTTGATCGCCTTCTAATGCTGGTTTGATAGCGAATTGTTGAGGAGAAGGGCTGCATAATCTCGCGTCAGCTAGTTTTTTGATAGCAGCTAAATATTCTGGACAAAGATTTGAGTTCGAGCATGACAACCATCCAACTCTCCAACCAGGAACCAAGTAAGATTTGGCAAGTCCATTAAAGGATATAACAGGAACCTTGGTAGTTAGGTTAGCTGGATAAATAATTTCTTTTTTAAAGGTTAGACGGTCATATATCTCGTCAGAGAAAATAATTAATTGATGTTTTTCTGCCACTTCAGTTAAAGCCGTTAATGTTTCTTTAGAATAGATTTTACCAGTGGGATTGTTAGGGTTAATTATCACAATAGCGCGAGTTTTATCATTAATTTTGGAAGATATATCCTCGATATCTAGCTCCCAGTTGGAAGTGTTTAAATTGTAGTGATTTTTTCCAATTTCTAACTTACTGGCTACGGCAGTGTATAAAGGATAGCCAGGTGAAGGAACCAATATATTTTCACCTGGATTAAAAAGGGCGGTCATAGCTAGTTCAATTCCTTCGGAAGCTCCGGTGGTTAGAATAATATCATCTATGAAAAGATTGGATTTTCCTTTGGATTTTTCATCGTTTAGAACACATTTGCTAGCTTCTTTTTCTCCATATGATGGAGCGTAGGCATTAGATTTTCCTTGGATCATACTTTGATAAGCAGCTTCAATCATGGCCGGAGGTGTAGTAAAATCGTATTGGAGAGGATCCCCTATATTTAAGTATAAGATTTGTTGACCTTTTTCTTCCAATTCTTTGGCTTTTTGCACTATATTGCGGATAGCATATTGGACACCTGCGATTTTTTTTGCGGATTTATAAGGCATTTAACTCTCCATAATGTCAAAATTATTTGTATAAAATTTAGTCAGTGTTTAAAGTAATGACAAAACCTAGGAATTTCCCCTAAAAAATGCTGCTTATCAGCATTACAATGTCTTTTATTATCAAGGATTTAAAACAAAATCAAGCAAGAAGGAAACATTGGTCCTAACTTTGCAAAGTCCTTAAGCAGGAGGCAGGTTAGGTCATGTTATTATCTAATAAGAAGTATATATCTAAAAATTTACTAATCAATTTCATTAAGATCCTAAAGATCCTACTATTAGTACAAATGGGAACAATGATGTTTTCCTGTAGGATTCCTCCGGTTGGAGATTTTGGTTTTCCAGCTCGTTTAACCTATTCAGGTTTAAATACAGCATCTAGAAAAACTGTCAGAGTTTCTTTGGAGAAACTTGAGTTTTTGGCGGGTGTTACTATTATTAAGCAAGACAGCGCTGATTTCCTACATTTTACTAAAACAGACTTAGAAGCTAATGTAATTGGCCGTGCAGGGCACAAGGATGGAAGTCCGATGATTGAGCTTTCCAGCGCGTATTTACAAAAACTTAGTGAAGGTAAGTTAACTGATGCATCAGCTCCTTGTGATGAGAAAAATGGGATCGACTTTTTTGATGTAGTTGTTTGGCATGAGCTTTGTCATATCGTGGGATGCAAACATGTTGAAGATAAGAATGACCTTATGTATTATCGGCACAGTAAAGGGACTTGTAAGAGAATTAAGTTTGCTAAATTTTTTCAGGATATGCGGGCATTAGAAGACGATCGAGTAACTACTCTTAAAATGCGTGTAATTAATTAAGGAAGGTTTTTTTTGCAAATAGGCACACGATAACCAAAGCCAAAACTCTTTTGTTTTACCTTTATTATGGGGCAAAATTGAGATCTTTTATATTCGGATTGATGAATAAGATCTAGTGCTAGTTTTATTTCATTATCTTGAAAGCCACTATTTATTAAATCTTCACTATTCATACGATAACTTAATATTCCTTCTAATATAGCATCTAAATGTTCATAGGGAGGAAGTTTATCTTGATCCAACTGTCCCTCACTAAGCTCTGCGGTAGGTGGTCTATTTAATAATTGCTCTGGAAATATATTGTCGTATTGGCGATTTATGTAATTAGCTAATTGATAAATTTCTGTTTTATAAAGATCTCCTAAAGCGCTAATAGCACCGACACTATCCCCGTAAAGAGTAGAGTATCCTACTGCCAGTTCTGATTTATTTGAAGTATTTAATACTAGCGATTTGGTTTGATTAGAATAAGTGTAAATTAATAATCCTCTAATTCGACTTTGTAGATTTTCGTTAGTAAGTTGATTTAAATCAGTGGTAAAAACTTTTTTTAAAGTATCTCCTAACAAGTTATGTGCGGTATTTATAGGAACAGTTGTAAGCTGAATATTTAATCTTTTACATAATTGAAGGGCAAGGTCAGAGCTAAGGGGTGAGGAGTAATGACCAGGCATATAGAGCGCGCTTAGTTTTTGATTTTTTTTAAGCCCCAATGCAGCAAGCGCTAAAACGACAGATGAGTCTAATCCACCGGAGACAGCTACAACGAAATTGTTAAAATGGCATTTTTGGGCGTATTGTTGAATGCCAAATATTAAAGCTTGTATTATTTGGGCGCAATCTTCATCATTCAGTTTCAATATACCCAGAGCTTTTTTATCTTTGGGATGTAATTGTAGACGAGGTTCAAATAAATCTTCCCACGAAGTAGCGGATAAGGGAATATTATTCAGCTTTGATGAAGGTTTCTTGGTTTTATCGGGTATATTGATAGTTAAAATATCTTCTGCAAAATAGGAAGCCTGACCTTTAATATTGTTTCTTTCTACAACGAAACTACCTCCATCAAATAAAATCTCATCCTCTGCTCCCACTCTATTAACGTAAGCAAATGGTGCTTGTAAGTATTGGGATATATTTTGAGCCTGTTTAATTCTTTTTTCAGATTTGCCGAGGTGAAAAGGGCTTGCGCTGAGGTTAACTATTAAGTCTAATGGAGCTTTAATGGTTTTGGATAGTTGAAGCAATTTATCTATAGGATTTATTTTTTCTATAGCTGTGGGCCACATGTCTTCACAAAGAAGTAGTCCAATATTATAATTATTAAATTGCCATATTCGGGATGTTGTTCCTTTAGAGAAATATTTTTTCTCATCAAAAATATCATAGTAAGGTAAAAGTTGTTTTACATATTCGATTTTTAGTTTTTGGCCAGGAAGTAAAGAGTAAATTACATTTTCAATACGAATGGGAACACCTTTTTCATCTAGTGAATAATTAAGTCCTCCTAATAATATAGCTAAGTGTTCAGAAGAAGGAAGTAGTTCCTTTTGTGACCAATGGTTAATAGCATTTAAAAAAGTATGATAAGCTTTGATAAAAGAAGTTTGTAGGCAAAGATCCTGTAAGGGATAACCAGTAAGAAACAATTCTGGAAAAATGTGTAAACCAGAAGAATTTTTTTGAAAGTACTTTTTTAGGTATAAAAAGATGTTTTCCAAATCAGCAATAATGTGGTTGGTTTGATGAAGATATATTTCCATCAAAATATCTCCAGGAAACCCCGTACTTTAGGGCGGGGTGGTTGACTCTTTTAGTGTTACTTACTTTACTTCATATTTAGTAAGTACCAAAGTTGATGTTTAACTTCTTTAAAACCTAAGTGGCGATAAAGGTTGTTTGCTGGTATGTTCTCTTCAAGTGAACATACATATAATTCATCATATCCAACATTATGGGCTTTATGGCAAATCTTTTTTAATATATTAGAGGTTATTCCTTGACTCCTAAATTGAGGAAGGACACCTATTTCTGTAATATATAAATGATTTTGGTGCTCAATACAAAGGCTTAGACCTACTAACAGATTATGTTTATATGCTAGAAATGAGTATTGAGGTAAAAAGAACCCTTGTTCCCCGCTTATAAGATTTCTAAAATTATTTTGATATGAATCATAGATAGAAAAATAATCACTGAAATAAAGTTTTTCTTCAAGAGTATCTTTTATTACTGCATGTCCTATTTTGACAAATTCACCGAATAATTCAGGCTTAAAGTTTATAAATCGAATAGTAGAATCAATATCCTTATTATTTGACTCTTCATTATTTGAAAACTTAGATAATCTTTTATTAATTCTATCTAAACAGGTATCGATTTTAACTTTTTGCTCCATTCGTTTAATAGAATTATACCCTTTTTGTAGAAAGAGTATTTTGCTCCATCTAGGATCATGTAAAGCAAGAGGAAATTTAATCTTCAAAAGCGAAGGAACGAAGGTTCTATTGTTCTTTTGTTCCTCAAACAATCCTTGAATTTTTTGTAATAATACAGGTAAACCGGATTCGAAAGCTGAATTATCAATAAAATGAAATAGATTTATATCCCATGAATTGGGATAAGAGCTAAGTAAGGCGAATCCAATGGGATTTTGATCAGATTCGATCGAAATCCATCGTATGGAGTCGAAATTAATAAGATCAAGAGTTTTTTGTATAGGGATAAAATGCTTAGAACCATCAATATTATTTCTAAAGACATGTAAATATTTGTTGATAGCTTGACTGCAATCAACCTTCATATGGGTAGTTATGTTATCAGGCATAAACTGAATTACCTTATATCTATATATCTATAATATTGCTAAATATTTTATGTAAAAATAAGTTTTATGTCAAAGAAAAGAATATTCTTGCAACAAGTTAAATTATAAGGCATGATTCTAATCGAGTAGTTGATCTTTTATAAGAGTTTTTTTATTATTTATGATTCTTTCCTTTTATAGGAGCCCTTTTCGATTCTATATAATACATAATCAAGATTGTGCCGAAATAGGTTTTATCAGCACAATTTATTTAAACCCATTTTAGGAGACATCAATGAATAGTCCACGATCCGTATGTATACTAATTATCCTATTCGTCAGTTTTTCGCTTTCTTCTGTTATGTTTGCTGGTTTAGCGTTTAAAGTAGGTAAAAAAACCTACTCCATGAAGCAAATTAGGAAAGAAAATGAAGGAGAATTTTACGATATAGAAAAGAAGTCCTATGAATTGGTTGAGCGCTTGGCCAAGAATGCATATTTAGACTATTTTTTCAAAAAGATTGCAGATAAAAAGAAAGTGAGCATGGAACAAGCGCGAGACGATTTTCTAAAAAAAGAAATTAAAGTTTCAGAGGCGCAAATTAAGTCTACTTTAGATAAATACAAAAACACTCCTCAGTTAAGCAAATTACCACCTAAAGAACAGCATGCTAAGGTTAAAGCGTTCTTGGAGGGACAAGAGGCCAGAGCTGTAATTACCAGAATTTTAAATAAAGCTGAGAAAAATAAAGAATTAGTAATTTTATATCCTAAACCTAACAAACCTGTACATAATATTCCTCTTTCTAAAGAAGATCATATAAAAGGACCAAAGAATGCCAAGGTTACAGTAGTTGAATTCTCTGATTTTGAATGCCCATATTGTGCTAGAGCTAATAAGCAAGTTACTAAGGTTTTAAAGAAATACAAAGGAAAAGTTCGAGTGGTTTTCAAACATTTTCCTTTAGGCTTTCACAAGAAAGCTAGATTGGCTTCGGAATATGCATGTTGCGCAGACAAACAAGGTAAATTCTGGGAACTTCATGATAAGATTTTTGATAATCAAAAGAATATTGCTGAAAAGGATTTGAAAAAATACGCCAAAGCATTAAAATTAGATATGGGCAAGATGTCTAAATGTTTAGCCGCCAATAAATGTAAAGATAAGATAAGAAGAGATAAAGCTTTAGGAGAAAAAGTTGGAGTTTCAGGTACTCCGGCTTTCTTTATCAATGGTCAATCGTCTGAATACGGTCTCAATGAAGCAGCTATCGAAGAAGCTTTAAGAAACTAAAGTCTCCTTTACACTTATCTTTAAAAATTTAAACTCCCTCTAAATTTGTGACACATATTTTAATATTTAGGGGGAGACACTACGTTTATTTCAAAGGCTAACAGCTTTCTGCCAGATTTCCAGAACTTGTTGATGAAGTATTGAAGGATCAAAAGGTTTTTTGATTAGGTAAGGTACACCTAGTGCTTTGAATTGATCTATATCTCGCGCATTATATTTGGAAGTAAGAAATATAATTGGAGTATCTTTATACTCGGGTATTTTTCTTAATTCTTGTACGGTGGTTGGACCATCAATAATTGGCATTATTACATCGATCATAATCAAATCAGGTTCAAATAAGTCAACTTGTGATAAAAATTCCTTACCGTCACAATAGACTTGGACCTGATAATTGCCAAGAGTTTCTAGCGAAAACTTTACAATTCGTCTAAGGTCCGGGTCATCGTCGACATAGATTATTTTTTTTAATTCTTTGTTGGCCATATTAATTATAGGTTAATAGGTTTTAAAATTTATTATTATTCATAGATTTTTTATCGGATTGGTAATTACCTGTTTCTTTTTCTTTAAGCACTTTATCTAGTTCAATAAGAACATTATTAGTTTCCATAGATATTTTAGTTGATAGTGAGGTTATAAAGTCATTTTGATCAATGTTGTCCGTTTCTTCCAATTGTAAACAATATTGTGCCAGTTTTTGAGCCCCTAGAAATTGGGCGCTGTTTTTTAAACTATGGGCAGTTTTTTGGAGAGATGGTAAGTCTCGGTTCTTTATATATTTATCTAGTTCAATTAAATGGTTGGGACCATTATCTTTAAACATTATGATGATTTCTTTAAGTAGATTAGATGAGGTTTCTAGGTCCTGGATATCTAGTTTGTTTAAAGTCGTAACATCAATTGAGTTGTATTTGGGGGTATATGATGATCGTAACATATCAATTAATTCTGGGTTCTTTTGGTAAATCGATATCCAATACCATAAATGGAACTGATTGAAAAAGAGCTTGAGGATAGTTTTTTACGCAAATTACTTACATGGGTGTCGACAGTTCGGTCGGAGATAGTTAGGTCATTGTCCCATACTTTTTCAATAAGTAGGTCCCGACTGAATACACGATCCTGGTTTTTAATAAAATATAATAAAAGTTTATATTCTAATGGGGTTAAATCTACATAATTATCTTTTTTATCTTGAGTAAGATAAACTTTTTGATGTGTTAGATGGATTTTAAGATCATCTTTAATCAAATAATCAGTTGGTTTGTCCTTTTTTTCAACAGATCTTAATCTTGCTTGAACCCTGGCTTTTAGTTCAGCTGGTTCAAATGGTTTGGTAATATAATCTTCTGCGCCGAGTGAAAGTCCCATCACTTTGTCATCTGTTTTAGATTTACTGGATAGAAAGATTATAGGTGTTTTATTATTATTTTCGCCATTTTTCACCTTGGAGCAGAAATAGAAACCATTGCCATCTGGTAATACTACATCTAATAAAATGATATCAAATATATCTTTTTCGAGTTTTGATTCTGCTTTAGAAATAGTGTCCGCAATGGTAAGATTATGTTGCGAACCTAAGGTATATTTGATTATTTTTTGAATTTCTGGGGTATCTTCTACAACTAATATTCTGGCCATATTTTTTTTACTCCAATCTCGTCGCCTATAGTAATATAGAGAGATATTAAGTCAAGAAATATTCCATTATTATATTCTAATATACTAAATTTAATAGGTTTATTTATTCTAATTTTAAAACTATAGTAATATAAAATAAAAAATTAATTGACTTATTTTATAATTATATTAAAATCCTTTAATTATAGGGGGGATAGTGTATTCTGATTTCCTAATAAAAGGTGGGCCAAATGAATAACATCCTAGTCCTTGATGATGATAGACTCACAATAAAATTAATCACTATATTACTAGAATCTTTCGGTTATTCTGCTCATTGTATCATGCAATCGGGGATTTTATTTGAAATACTCGATAAACATCCTATCGATTTGATATTATTAGATGTTTATTTACCTGGAATTAGCGGTATTTCTGTCTTAGAACAATTAAAAAATCACGATAAATATAAAGATATACCCGTAATTATGCTTACCGCTGACACTGATGATCGTACTTTGGAACAATGTTTAGAAATAGGTGCCGTAGATTATATTAACAAACCTTTAAGAGAAAAGGTCCTTAAAGCTAGAATTAAGTCAGCTATATCAAATAGAGCATATATTAAAGAATTAAAGAGGCTAAACACCCAAATGGCTGAATTTGTTGGTATTGTTTCTCATGATTTACGTAATCCAGCCTGTGGTATTAATATGTTTTGTAAGATGTTAGCTAATAAGGAACTCCTTCAAAAAGCACCATATACCGAGGATGAAATTGTTCAAACTCTTATTGATAAGTCTCAGAAATCATTGGATTTGATAACTGATTTATTGGATGTAACCGCTATGGAAGCTGGTAGAGTTAAAATTGATTTAGAAGCTCAAAATTTCAGCGAAATTATGGATAATTGTATCCAAAATGCCATGTATGCAGCGGCAAAAAAGGAAATAACCTTAATTAACCATTCTATTCAGGCTCCACCTGTTTTGGTCGACAAAAACCGCATCACTCAAGTTTTAGATAATTTAATATTCAATGCTATAAAGTTCACTCCCCGTGGTGGCAAGGTAGAATTACGTTCTATTCAAGAAGATGAGGGCCTAAAAATTGTGGTTGTTGATACGGGCATAGGAGTGACAAATGAAATTAAAGATAAACTTTTTAACAAGCACGAAAAAACCAGTACCCTAGGTACAGAAGGTGAAACTGGTACAGGTTTTGGGTTGCCTTTAGCTCAAGAGTTGATACAAGCTCATAGTTCCAAGATATTTATCGAAAATAATGCGGATCAGGGAAGTACTTTCTACTTTACTATTCCCTGGGCTTCACAAAAATAGTAACCTTTGATAAAAACGGACTTGAGGCATCCTAACCAGTATGGCACCTGGGTTAGGATGCTTGTAAATAGGTTATTGGTTTAGAAAAGAAAAAAAGAGGAGCCTAAAATTTTGATAAGTATCGTTGAAAGGTTTTGCTCATAATATAACATTTTTGGTGCCCTTGCTATTTAAAGCATTTACTAACTGTTAGTGATGTATTTACTAGGGTACTTTGAAGAGATTATGAATTAAATGTTAAGAATTCTTAATATTTGAATTTTTTTACGAATTATATAGCTATTGATGTGATTTGCTTTTAATACCGTAACTATTATCAATATTTTCAATAACTTGCTTTAGAGCTTCAAAGGGGCCCTCTTGAGAGAATTTGGAGCAGTTTTTTAGTTTAGAGATGTTTTTATGGAAGGTTTTCCAAGACTTAGAAGATTTGTTAAATAATTCATGAAATAATTGAAGTTCCGGGTTGTAAATATTTGAGGCTAATATTCGAGCATTATTTAAAGGAGACGCAAAATACCATTTATATTGGTTCTGATATTTTTCTTTAAATTTCCGAAAAATTAACTCGCGTTTGGATAAGTTAGGTGAGTCAGAATTATAAACTTCTGTTTTTAAACGTCTTATTAGATCAGTAACCGCTTTTTTAAGTTGTTTTTTCTTTTTTATCTTTAAATGAAATTGCCTAAGTAGTTTTTCTACCATAGCTTTATTATATTTGTTCATAGCTTTGTTATATTTACTTCCAAGATCCTGTAAATCACCAATAGCATTTGGATCACTAAGGGAATGTAAAAATTGTATACTTCCTGTTTGTTCTACAAAAATGGCATAAGATTCGTTGAATTTGGTATGGCCAGGAAAAAAATTAGTGGCGTGAGCTAATTCATGAAATATTATACCAGCTAAGGAGAGGTCGGAATACTCGAACATATTAGAAGTGAGTGGGGTATCGATCCAATCTAAACCAGAAAATGACGAAGCAATTGTCAAATAGGTCTCATATCCTTGTGAATCATAATTATGTTTTGCGTCAAGAGCATCTTGAAGGTCGTAAAAACCTTTATATTTAAAACTTCCAACTATTGGATACCACCATTTCACCAGTTTTAATTGCTTTTTATAAGCTACAAATAAAAGGTGAATTAGTTCCTTATCAGGCAGCATTATGACTTCATTAAAATCCTGGTTATCTTTTAATCCTAAGGAATTTACGGCGAAGTATTTAGCTCTTTGAGTAAGTTTCACCTTTTCTTTTATCTGAGAGTCTATATTTTTATTAGTAGCAATTTCCTCGATGGGTTGTGCTTTATTTAGCAACCTTAAATATCCATATCCTTGCTTTATTACATAACAACTAGTAGTAAAATTGGTCAGTATTAAAATTATAAATAGTTGCAGATACTTCATTTAGATCTTTTTCTTGATAACTTTATTAAATAAATATTGGTAGGGTTTCTTGATTTCAATAATAGGTACATAAAAGGATATTATTAATAATAAAACAATGTAAATTAAGCCAGCTATTAAGCAAGTTGAGAAGGCATGGAACAAAGTTAAATCAGTTAATGCCACTGATAAATAGGATTCTTTGATAAAATAAACAATACCTCCAACCAACAAGCTTACAATGATGATTTTTAAAAAGGCCAGATATACAGATTTTGCCTGTTGATTGTTAGTTTTTCGGTTCCATAAGTAGTAGAGAAGTGAAGATTGTAGAATTGCTGCCAGTGATACTGACATGGCTACCCCGGAAATACCGTAGTAAGTTAATCCTAGCCAATATAGAGGTAAGGTGGTTAATACCGCTAAGGTAGTGAAGATTGATGGGAACAGAGTGTTTTGAGTGGCATAGTATCCTCTAACAATAATAGTTTGAGCGGCAAAGGCAAAAGTTCCTATTAATAAAAAAGCCAGAGCTTGGGCGGTTAACTGGGTTGAATGGATGCTGAATTCGCCCCTTTGAAACAATATACGTACTATTTCTACTCTTAGTATTATCATCAAGATGGAAAAAGGAATAACCAAAGCAATATATCTACATAAGGTGTGATTTAAGATCTGGTTTACTTCCTTAATATTATTTTGAGCTATTAGTTGAGATAAAAAAGGAAAGGAGGCTACACCCGCCGCTTGTCCAAATATACCTACCAAAATGAACATGAGCCTTAGTCCGTAATTCAAAGCAGCAATGCTTCCGGCTGGAAGAAAAGAACCAAAAAATTTAAAGAACAATTCGGTTGAATAGGTCATTCCTAAACCGATAATTAATGGTAGGGTTAAAAATAAATATTTTTTAACTTCTGGATGATTTAGCTGGAGAATAGGATTCCAATTCAATCCAGCTTTTCGTGCTCCATAATATTGCAAAATAAAGTTCCCGATTAAGGCTCCTAATAGTACTCCCCAAGATAATCCTTCAATACCCATAAGGGGGCACAACAATAATCCGCCAAGAATAATTCCGGTATTGTAAATTAAGGGAGCTAATGCCGGTATGAGAAATTGTTCCTTGGCGTATTGGACCGCCATAAATAAACCACCAAGGAAAAAGAAGAATTGGGCCGGTATCATAATTCTGGTCATATGGATAGCCAGAGATAAGGTTTCAGGGTTATTGATTCCGGGAGCTACCAATGGTACTAGCATCGGAGCAAAATAATATAACAGAATGATCAGAAAGACCAAAAGAGGGGTAAAAATATTTAGTATATTGGAGAAAATTTTCCAGGCTTCCCTTTCTCCTTTATTAATTAAATATTTAGTAAAAATTGGGATGAAAGTTATAGATAAGAATCCACTGGCAACGATGTGGTTCAAGATCTCGGGCAGGATAAAAGCTATTTGGTAAGCATCAATGGAGGTTGAAGTTCCGCCAATGTGGGCAATGACCATCTCTCTTACTAAGCCCAAAACACGACTTAGTAATATAGAGATCATTATTATAAAGGAGGCGATGGTAATTTTGCGTTTAATGTTGGGTGACATCGCGTAATATTTTCTCTTTTCCGGATATATTTAGGTCCAATCGCTTTTGCTTTGGAAATTATTTCTATATTTATAAGTGTTTTATCTGTATTCAATCTAAGTTTCAGGCTGTCTTCCAGATGAGAGGCCAGTATTTCCATAGTAACTTCAGAGGGCTCTTTAACTCCCTGATAAGCTGGAAGCCTATCAAGTGAGTTTAATTGGATTTTATTCACTTTTAAAAGGGGAAGTATTTGAGCTAATTGTTCCATCTCGGCAATAGTATCATTAATCCCTGGAATAATAAAGGCTTCTATCCATAACAGTCCCCGGTATTGTTGTCGGAGTTTAATTATTCCATCGATAATATTCTGTGGAGAAATATTGCCCACTGGTTGATTGATGGTTTTAAAAATATGTTCAGAAGTTGCGTCTAGGGATACTTTGATTAGATCGAAATTAAGAATTTCAGGGTATAATGATGGATCACTAAGTAAAGTACCATTGGTTAACAGTGCTTTTTTATAATGAGGATATTCTTTATTTAAAAAGGATATAACAGGATTGAGATTGAGATCTAAAGTTGGTTCACCATCTCCGGCAAAAGTGATGTAATCTAAGTCAGGTTGTTTTTCTAAATAGTTGCCTAATTCAGTTTTTATATTATCAAGAACAGAAAATTTCTGACGATCATTGGTATGTTCTATTGTAGGGCCGCACTCACAATATAAACAGTCAAAGGAACAAGTTTTGGTAGGTAAAAGATCTATACCTAAAGATTTCCCCAGACGTCTTGAAGTCACTGGCCCAAAAAGATATTTTCTTTTGGAGATCATTTGTTTATTTTCCATATATCAATTAACTATCCTTTAATATTAGTAGTTATTATTAGTTGCTAAAGAGTTCCCTGTTATTGAAGGTATTCCCCATTGGATGGGAGCTTTACCTAGGCTTTGTAAATAGTTGTTTACTTGAGAAAAAGGTTTTGAACCCAAAAAGCCGCGATGTGCGGAAAAAGGTGATGGATGTGCTGATTCGATAACCAAATGTCTTTTGCGGTCAATAAAACTACCTTTCCTTTGAGCGTAACTACCCCATAGAATAAAAGCCAGGTTATTTTTTTCTCGGTTAAGAATGTGAATAACTTGGTCAGTAAACGTTTCCCATCCTTTACCTTGATGCGATCCAGCCTTAGATTTCTCTACTGTTAATACGGCATTTAAAAGCAATATTCCTTCTTCGGCCCAGGATATTAAATAACCGTGGTTAGGTGGTTGAATATTTAGGTCTGTTTCCAGTTCTTTATATATATTTATTAGTGACGGTGGTATGCGAATTGAGGGTCTGACCGAAAAACATAATCCATGAGCCTGTCCTTCACCATGATAGGGGTCCTGTCCTATGACAACAGCTTTAACCTGGTTAAAAGGAGTTAGATTAAAAGCGGAGAAAATATCTTTTCCAGGAGGAAATATAGTTTTGCCATTTTGTTTTTCTTGTATTAGAAAAGATTTTAGCTGGTTCATGTAGGGTTTTTGAAATTCCTCCAAAAGGACTTCTTTCCAACTAGATTCTATTTGAATTTTTTCAGGAGCGATCCGTATATCCATAACAGGATAATTAATTGATTTGAAAAAAGATTGCTAGTAAAAACTGAGTTCCAATGTAAAAGATATATATATTTTATTCTAGCCAAGAAGGAAAAAAACTAATGATAATAAAATATTATCATAGCTTTAAGAATCCAGAAATTATTGACAAAACATAAGTATTGTGATTTATAATCGATTCTTGTATAAGTTTATAAAGGAGATTGCTGACGGAATAAATATCAATCATTAAATCCTAATATAACAATTTTTTATGGTTTGGAGAAAGTGTTCGGGTGAAAAAAAATTATGCCCTGGCTATTTTTGCCAGTATTTTTCTTAGTATACTAATTTTCCTCTTAGCTGTTGGTTTTTTAAATTATCGACTTAAGCAGACTCAAGATATTGCTAGGCGATCTACTGCTGATTTGTCTTGGGAAAGCAACTTATTGAAGCTAACCTATAATTTTACCGATCGTCTTCATATTATTCAAATGATCATTGATAATCGAGGCCCTGATTATTTTGGTAAACTTACCGATAAATATGAAGAGCATTTAAAAGAAATAAACAAAGCATTTCGGGAATTAAACAGATTTGATAGTATTGAGATTGAAATACAAGAGTCAATCAAGCAACTACTTGACTTACATAGTGAAAGCTCTTCTTTTGAGCGAATTGTGCTCACGTGGTCCATGGCTCCCGGACTAGTTGTTATAAAAGAAGCCAGAACTCGACGTCAAGAATTAACTCACCGATTTAACAATCTAAAACAAAAACTTAATCGACAGTTGGATACTATTCATCGTAAAAGGCTTTCTACTAATATCCGTTATTTTACTAATAGCCAAATATGGACAATCGTGGTTGGAATATTGGGTATTTTAGGGTTTATTTTAACCCTATATTTGGGATTTAAAAATTTTAAGCATGAAAAAATAATCTTTCAGAGTGAGGCAAAATACCGTTCATTATTTAAATTGTCTGCTGATATGATGTTATTAATGGATGTTGACAATTATAAAATTATAGATAACAACAGAGCCGCTAGTCGTCTACTGGGTTATAGTGCTGATGAATTCAGTAAATTGCAGTTGACTGAACTTTATCCCCCCAAACAAGTAGAAGTTTTTATTTCAAATGTTAGAGATTTATTGGAGGAGAGAAAGAAAGTAATAAAAAATATACCCTTTAGAAAAAAAGATGGAACCATTTTTTACACTGATATTACTTCCGCTCATATTATGATTGATAATAAAGAGCTTGTAATGGGCGTGTTTCGAGATATTACTCAGCGTAAAGAAGCAGAGGATCAGTTAAAGAGGAGCAATGAGCGTTATAGAATCTTATATACATTGTTGGAGTTCTCTTTACAAAATGCACCTTTAGAAAAGTTACTTGAACAAGCATTAGAAGTTATTATTTCCTTTCCTAGTTTTAAGTCAAAGTCCAAAGGAGCTATTTTTGTGGTGGAAGATGATCCAAAGGAACTAGTTTTGAGGACTCATCGAAAATTGAGTGAACATATATTTGAAAAGTGCAGTAAGATAACTTTTGGTAGTTGCTTGTGTGGAAAAGCGGCAGAATCCAAAGAAATTCAGTTTGCCAACTGTGTAGATCATCAACATGAAATAACCTATGAAGGAATTGAACATCATGGTCATTATTGTGTTCCCATTATTTCAGAAGAAAGAGTTCTGGGTGTCTTAAATGTTTATATTGAACAGGGGCATAAGCAAGATAAATACGAAATGAATTTCTTAGGAGCTGTTTCTGATACCCTGGCAGTTATTATTGGTAGAAAACAAATTAAAAAGGAACAGGAATTATTACAGGCTCAGTTGTTTCAGTCAGCTAAACTGGCTACAGTTGGAACTTTAGCTTCTGGTGTTGCCCATGAGCTTAATAATCCACTGGTGGCAGTTATGGGACATGCACAATTGATTGAAAGAGAATCAAATGTTTCTCCTAAAATCCTAGAACGGGCCAATATGATATATAAAGCTTCGGGTCGTATGCAAAAGATAATAGATCATCTTAGAACCTTTTCCAGACAAGGGAAATTGGAAGACTGGAACAATATTAACATAAATAATGTTATTAACGATTCCTTTATATTATTAAGAAAAGACCTGGTAAATAGTAATATAAAAATAAATCTCTCCTTGTCTCACGATCTGCCTATGGTTTGGGGGGACCCTATACGTTTGGAAAGTATTTTTCAAAATTTGATTACTAATAGTCGTGATGCTTTTCAAGATATTAAAGATGATCGACAAAGGAAAATTGCAATAACTACCAAAGTAAGTAGGGATAAGGTAATAGTAAATTTCAGTGATAATGCGGGAGGCATGACTGAAGACACCAAAAATCGGATATTTGATCCCTTTTTTACAACCAAAGAAGTAGGCAAAGGCACCGGTCTGGGTATGTCCATATGTAATAACATAATTACTCAACACAATGGAAAAATGTTATTAGAGAGTGAATTAAATAAAGGGACTAAATATACTTTAATATTTCCTTTAGGATATATTAAAAATAATCAAATTGAATCCAACAACAGCAGCAATTCAGAGTGTAAAATATTCAACAGTGTAAAAGTTCATAAACAAAAATT
>CAZJDM010000035.1:0-32792 GCA_964544765.1 uncultured bacterium | reverse complement strand
AAAATATATGCTATGAGTGATTTATATGTAATGCCCAGTGTTTCGGAACCTTTTGGTATAGCTCCCTTAGAGGCGATGGTTTATAATGTGCCGATTATAATCTCTAAACAATCAGGAGTAGCTGAGGTTCTGCCTAATGCTGTTAAAATGGATTTTTGGGATACCGACCTATTGGCCGAAAAAATAATTACTATACTAACGGATACAAAATTGACCAATAAATTAATTGAAGAAAATAAAAAGGTTTTACAGGAAATTAAGTGGGAGAAAGCGGCCCAAAATGTTTCCTCCGTTTATCATGAAATATTGTGTTAGATTAGGCGAGGAATTCTTTTCGATACTAACGCAGAGATTGTGCTTTTTAGGCAGAATCTAGTGAGGAAATAATTTTGGTATCAGTATGTTTCTACTTTCAAGTGCATCAACCCTTTCGTCTTCGTAAGGACTATTCTTTTTTTGACATTGGTCAAGATCATATGTATGAGGATGAACGGACCAATCGTGCCATTATGAATAAAGTCTCGGAAAAATGCTATTTACCAGCTAATCAGTTGATGTTGGATTTAATAGAAGAATTTAAAGGTGAATTCAAAATAGCTTATTCCATTACTGGTTTGGCCGTTGAGCAGTTTCAAAAATATAATCCTGAAGTGATTGATTCTTTTAAACGATTAAATGATACGGGTTGTGTTGAATTCTTGGGTGAAACATATTATCATTCTTTAGCTTTTCTTTATTCACGATCCGAGTTTAAAAAGCAAGTGGTTAAACATCAACAATTGATGAGTTCCTTATTTGGTGTAAAGCCGTTAACTTTTCGAAATACAGAGTTGATTTACTCAAATGATTTAGCTAATGTCATAGAAGAAATGGGATATGATGTTATATTAAGTGAAGGACCGGAACAGGTATTAGGTTGGAGGTCCCCTAATTTTGTTTATCAACCTGCTTCTTGTTACAAGTTAAAGCTGTTATTAAAGAACTATCGTTTATCTGATGATATCGCGTTTCGCTTTTCCAACCAAGCATGGGACGGTTATCCATTACGTCCAGAAACCTTTGCTCGTTGGTTACATAATGTAAGTGGCAATGGTGAGACGATAAATTTGTTTATGGATTATGAGACTATTGGTGAACATCAATGGGCCGATACCGGTATTTTTGATTTTTTTAAAAATTTACCAAAGCAAGTTTTAAATCGTACAGATTTCAATTTTCAGACGCCTCGTGAGGTTTGTCAAACCTATGATCCTATGGCTCAGTTAAATGCGTGTGACTATATTAGTTGGGCCGATACGGAGAGGGATGTTTCAGCATGGGTAGGGAACAAGATGCAAAATTCAGCTATTGAATCCTTATCAAGTATGGAGAAAGATATTGTAAGACAAGGAAATGAAGACTATCTTAATGTTTGGCGGAAGTTGCAGTCTTCAGATCATTTATATTATATGAGTACTAAATGGTTCTCAGATGGTGCGGTTCATCAATATTTCAATCCATACGATTCACCCCATGAAGCGTATATTACTTTTATGAATGTATTAAATGATCTAAACGTACAGGTGAAAAAGCAAAACAAATCCAAATGATTAAATGATTATTCACAGACCTATATTAGGAGGAAACATGAATAGGTGCCTATTTGAGGTTTCATGGGAAGTTTGTAACTGTGTAGGAGGTATATACACTGTAATTGCTACTAAAGCTAGTGAGGCTGTTAAGGTTTTTGGTTCTGATTATCTGGTCATTGGACCGTTGTTACAGAATAATCAGGGTTTTGTGGAGAAGGAAGATGAAGGCAAGGATATAGTAAAATTACTATCACGAAGAGGGATAAGGGCCAAGTATGGTTACTGGGATGTCGAGGGAACTCCTAGGTGTTTGCTGATTCAATTTAATAGTGTTCTAACTCAGGATAAGGTGCTTTATCAATTATGGGATGATTTTGGTGTTGATTCCATGCAAGGTAAATGGGAATACGTTGAGCCGGTCTTGTTCGGTACTGTGTGTGGAATGGTAGTTGAAGAATTGAGTGATTATTATAAGGACAGAAAAGACAGAAAAGACAGAAAAGACAGAAAAGATAGAAATGAAATAGAAGAAACCATTGCACATTTTCATGAATGGATGAGTGGAGCTGGACTTTTATACTTAAAAAAGAATTGCCCTCATATAAGTACCATTTTTACAACGCATGCTACGGTATTGGGTAGGGCCATGACAGGTTCTAATGAAGATTGGTACTCCAAATTAGAGTATATTCACCCTTTAGAGGAAGCCAAAAATCATCAATTAGGAGCCCAACATTCTTTAGAAAGTGTTTGTGCCAGAGAAGCGGATTGGTTTACTACGGTAAGTGACATAATTTCGAGAGAGAGTGAACTCTTATTTGGGATTAAACCTCATTTAATTACCTATAATGGCTTAGATATCGAAGTGTTGTCGGATGATAACTTTAATCCAGAGATTGTTCAGACCAAGCGTAACAATCTTCTTCGGTTTGCTAGTGAATTTTTGGGGAAAGATTTAGATCCTCAAAATACTAAATTATTGGTTATTTCTGGTCGTTATGAATTTTACAATAAAGGCATAGACTTATTTTTAGATACATTAAGCTGGTTAAAGAATAATTTACAAAATCGTCCTGACTCGCCGGTAAATGTTGTATCATTCTTTTTGGTGATGGGTGGATGTGTGGGAGTTCATGAAGAAGCCCGGTTAAGGGTAGCCAGTACTTTTTCGGGGAAATATGCCTCCGATAGAATTACTACCCATTATTTATCAGATGTACGAAATGATCCTATAATGAATGCTTGTCAACGTTTGGATTTAGTTAATAAGCCGGAGGATAAGTGCAATATTATCTATGTTCCAGCCGTATTAGATGGAAAAGACGGCATCCTAAATATTCCTTATTATGACGTTATAATGGGATGTGATTTGGGTGTGTTCCCTTCCAGCTACGATTCATGGGGATACACTTCTCATGAGAGCATTGCTCACGGAGTTCCAGTTATTTCGTCTGATAAAGCAGGATTTGGTAGTTGGATACAAAATAATTGTGCCAATTTACCAGGTGTGATTGTGCTGGAAAGATTTCAAAAAGAATATAGCGAAGTGGTGGAGCGATTAAATACTATTATGTATGAATTTATTGATTTAAAAAATGAAGAGATCCAGCGTAAGAAACTTGGAGCTAGATCAATAGCTAAGAAATTAACCTGGAACAAATTTTATAGTAATTATGAAAAATCCTATGAAATGGCCATCAGAGCTAAAGTGGATCGAGAGGCTGGATTAAAGAAACAGGTAGAAAGTGATAGGTACCAAACTTTTTTTGCGGGAACTAATACTGTTCATCCGCATTTACGAGCCTTTTCGGTTGTCTCAGCTGTGCCTAAAGAACTAGATAAACTAGAGGAGATGGCTTATAACATTTGGTGGGTTTGGGATCATCAAGTTCAAGAATTATTTAGACGCTTGGATCCTATACTATGGGAAAATACGGGACATAATCCAGTAGCCGTTATTCAACGAATCGAAACCGATAAATTAGAACAGGCTGTTAAAAATACTCAATTAATGGAATTATATCAAAAATCATTGGAGACGTATGAAAACTATATACATAGCAAAGAAATGATAGTTCCCGAGTCAGAATATATCAGTGTAAATAATCCGGTGGCTTATTTCTCAATGGAATTTGGTTTACATGAATCGATACCTATATATTCCGGTGGTTTGGGTATTTTGTCAGGAGATCATTTAAAATCTGCTAGTGATATCAATTTGCCGTTAATTGGTGTTGGATTATTTTATAAGTATGGTTATTTTGAACAGCGAATAAATAAAAACAATGAACAAGTACCTCTTTATAAGGAGGTTATGTCTGGCCAGATGCCAATGAAAACCCTAAAGGAGAAGGGAGATAAGGAATTAATTGTTGCGGTTGAGTTGCCTGGGCGACAAATCAGAGCTAGAGTATGGCAAATATTAGTTGGTAGGGTTACCTTGTATTTAATGGATACCGATATCGAAGAAAATGCTCGTAAGGATCGTGAGCTTACATCTAAACTTTATAATGCTAATACCCGTGAACGTATAGAACAGGAGATTTTATTAGGCATAGGTGGAGCCAGGTTAATGAAATCTCTATCGATTGAACCATCGGTTTATCATCTTAATGAGGGACATTCTGCTTTTTTACTAATTGAACAGATTAGATCTTTAATGGAAGATGCCGGATTGAATTTTGATACCGCCAAAGAAGTTGTAAAATCGAAGACGGTGTTCACTACCCATACTCCTGTAGCGGCTGGAAATGAAAGTTTTGAGAAATCCTTAGTCGAAAACTATTTTCGTCCTTATATAGAAAAAAGTTCTATCAATTGGGAACAGTTTTGGAATTTAGGGCATGTTTTTACTAATGAAGAGACTAATTATCAGTTAACTGTATTAGCGCTGAGGTTATCCAGTATTCGTAATGGTGTTAGTAAACTACATGGAGTTGTTTCCAGGGGAATGTGGAAAGACATTTGGATGGGCTTTTTATCGGAGGAAGTACCGGTTAAATATATTACTAACGGTGTGCATTATTCTTCTTGGATGTCACCAGAATATAAGGAAATAATTGAAACCTATTGTGGCATTACTCAAGATAAAACCTTGTTAGAACCAGAAGAGTGGGTAAAGGTACAACAAATCCCCAATCAGGTTTTATGGCAGACCCATATGAATTTAAAAAGAAGGCTCTTTGATACTATTTTATCAAGTGTGCAAGAACAGTGGACCAGAGAAGGAGAAGATCCAGCCTTAATTGATGAGTTTAGAAGTCGTTTAAATCCTTCCGCGCTTACGATTGCTTTTGCTAGAAGGTTTGCCACTTATAAGCGACCCACGCTTATTCTTAAGGATATGAAGCGTTTACTGCGAATAATTAATAATAAAAATCACCCGGTATTATTTATTTTTGCTGGTAAGGCTCATCCAGCTGATGGTGGAGGTGCTAACTTAATTAAAGAAATTTGTGGATTATCTAAGCAAAAAGAGTTTCTGGGTCGGATCATTTTTTTAGAAAATTATAATATAAAAGTTGCCAGAGATATGGTGGCTGGAGCTGATGTTTGGTTAAATAATCCTATTAGGCCCTTAGAAGCTAGTGGTACCAGTGGAATGAAGGCCGCTATGAACGGAGTGATTAATTGTAGTATTTTAGATGGATGGTGGGATGAGTGTTATGATCCGACGAATGGTTGGGCCATAGGGGATAGAACCGTTAATGAAAATAGGGATGTTCAGGATACAATAGATTCAGATCGAATTTATGATCTGATCGAAGGAAATATTGCTCCGGTTTTTTATTTACGAGATGTGGATAATGTGCCTGATAAATGGGTTGCCATGATGAAAAATATTATGCAAGTATCCATTACACAGTTTAATACTCATAGAATGTTAAAAGAATATGTAAATGATTTGTATGAACCAGCAGCCAAACGAGGTTTTAATCTTAAAAAGGAAGGTTTTTCCAATGCGAAAGAGATTGCAGAATGGAAAAAAAGATTATCAGCTCGTTTTTCTACTTTGAGGTTTCAAGAAATTCGTTTAGAAGGAATGCAGGGTAGTATTTTACATTTGCAAGATAGGTTGAAAATCAGGGTTAAAATTAATCCTGGGCGGGTACAAACTGAGGAAATTTTAACAGAGATGATAATCGAGAATACTCAAGGGCAGTACGCCTGCCATGAAATTAAGTTTAAAAATGAACAAGATGGACTGCTCATTTTTGAAGGTGAATATCAACCTGAATTTACCGGTCAATTTCGTTATGGTATTCGAGTTATTCCTGTTCGGAACGATATATGCAATAAATACGAGACCGGATTGGTTTATTGGGGGTAATCTATTTAGAATTTGGTTCCGTTTGGATTAGCTGTTCTCTATTTGGATATACGTATAGGTATAGGTATAGGGGTAGGTGGAGTTCTGTAGGATAAATCAAAACAAGCTCCGCCATTAATTATTCTAGGGACATTTTGCCTCAAATCACTGATGATTTCTTCTAAAGTAAGAGTACCTTTTCGGTCGCGGGTAAGCATATGCCTTAGATAGTCAGCGATTCTACTTCGTAAATCAAACATTCTTCCAGAGAGTTCATTTACACTGGTCCTTAAAGGCCCATTTTCTTCTATCTCCATTTCATCAAAAATACCTACGGTAAATATGGTAGGAAACCTGTTCCAACTAATAAATATCTTTGCACCTCTTAACCCTGCAAGACTTTCAATATAGGTAAGAGCAGTTTCTAGAGGTTCTCTGGCATTACTTCTAGATAACATTGCTAGATGCTGTAATCCATCTGGTCTATTTAGAATTTGACGTATTTTCTTGTGTATTTTGGAGCGTTTAAACCCTTTTGCGGTTAAGAGTTGAGTTAGGTATTCTTCGCTGGCTCGTAAATCATCAGTTGAGTGCAATAACAGATTTACAATGCTGCCAGATGAGAGGATTTCTTTGGGTGATAAAAATCTTCTTACAAACTCTAAATTGTTTCGAGCGTTGTCTAATAATTCTGGTTCAATTGCTCTAGTATATGATTGTGCTGCTTCGAATCCTTCTCTCATTATTTTAATTTTTAAAGAAGAAGCGGTTGAACTCATTATGGTTTTTCCATAGACTTCAAATAATTGTTTTCCCAGAATTTTTCTTAGTTTTTGTTCCAATGGTTGAATTAATTGCTGGGTTTGTTCCTTAGCGAGTACCATAGTGGTTGGACCTGCCTTAATAACACTGGATATTAGGTGTAATTGAAAATAAATTAAAATAAAACAAATAAAATGTACTGGATAACGCAAAACCAAACTTCCTGAATATTAAATTTTGTATAGTTAAAAAAACCAATTGCTTATATGCTTATTATATTTTTTAATAAAGGTCAATTTATTTATTTAGTTAATTTGAGGTATATTAATTGTAAAGAAACTTTAACATTTTAACAATATATAAATGAAAATAATCTAATATAATAAATTGATTTTTGTTGTTTTTGTATGTACAAGATCAATCGATATAATTTGGAAGTTGATAAAACTTTTGGATATTTATTTATGAATTTTAAGAGATATATCAATAATATGGGAAAAATATCCTCTTGGATCCTGATCATACCTGTTTTATTGGCCCTAATATTCATTATTTATAAGATAATATATCCTTATTTTCATCCATTACCTCTAGTAAATTTACAAGATGTAGTTACTGAGAATTCAGAAGAAAATTATGTTAATAATAATGTTAATAAGGAACAAGCTACTAATGGTGATAAGCGACCGGTATTTAGGATTGCGGTAGGAGCAATGATTTCGCCAAAGACAACTAAGGGATTATATAATGATTTTTTGAGGATTGTAGGAGATGAGTTGGGTAGAAAAACGGTTTTTAGTCAACGCAAAACCTATGCTGAGATCAATCAATTGGTTAAAAATCAAGAATTAGATCTGGCTTGGGTATGTTCGGGTCCTTATGTTGAAGGACATAGAGAGTTTGGTATGGAAATACTCGCTGTTCCAATGGTAAATGGTAAACCGGTTTATTATTCATATATACTAGCCAATTCAAGTAGTACTATAAGTTCTTTTCAAGAACTGAAGGGGAAAAAATTTGCTTTTACCGATCCTTATTCTAATACTGGAAGTTTGGTCCCTACTTATATGCTGGCTCAGATGGGAGAGACTCCCCAATCATATTTTAAAGAAACATTTTTCACCTATAGTCATGACAATTCAATAAAAGCAGTAGCTAGTGGTCTGGCTGATGGTTCTGCTGTTGATTCCTTGATCTGGGATTATTTTAAAGTAACCAGACCCCAACTGGTCGCTAAAACAAAAATTATTCAAAAATCAAGTTCTTATGGGATACCTCCTATCGTGGTACATCCTGATCTTAATGTAAAATTAAAAAAGCAGATTAAAATGGTTCTGTTAAGCTTACATCAAAATCCTAGAGCCAAAAAATATCTGGATGAATTACAAATCCAAAAATTTGTTGGGAGTAATGATGTTAATTATAATACCGTGAGACAAATGCAAGATTATGTTAATAAAAAACAAGAAAGAACATCAGAACATAATTCTGATTAAATACTAAAGCAAACTATGAATCTTAAGACCAAAATTTTTATTAGAATTATTTCTCTTTTTACACTACTTATAGTGCTTTTAAGCGCGATAGCTATACACTCATACAAGGTTGATCATAGAGAGATAGAAAAAGATCTAATTATTGATAAAATTGTTTTTATATCCAATCATCTTGAGAAATTAGTGTTATGGGATGATAGAGTTACTTTGAAAGAGGAACTGCATAAGATATTAGTCTCAAAGGCATATTTGACCTATTCTTTCATTCTAAAAGATGGAAACCCTTATGTTTATACCTTTGATCATGGAATACCTAAAAATTTGATTTCATTAAGTAAATTACAATCCAAACCTAGAATAATTGCTTATAAGACTAATGAAAATATGATCTTTTATGATGTTTCTAGACAAATTGGAGATACTACGTTCATTATACATATAGGTATGAAGGAATCTCTAATTGATGAGCATACTATATCACACACTCTAGATATTATAGGGGTAGCATTTATTATTTATGTTATAGGTTTCTTATTAACTTTTTGGATAACCAGGCAAATAACTAGGGAAGTAGATAAAACCGAAAAAGAGAAAGAAGTAATTAGAAGCCAGTTGTATCAATCCGCTAAACTGGCATCAATTGGTACTTTGGCATCTGGTGTGGCTCATGAGTTAAACAACCCTTTAACCATAGTTATAGGGTATGCCCAATCCTTGAATTTTGACTACCAGAATATCGGATCAAATAAGGTCGAGAAATTTGAAAATGATAGGACTAAGGTTAACAAAATCTTACATGCCGCCAATAGAATGAAAGAGATTGTCAAACATTTAAGAATGTATACCAGGCAGGAAGCTCCTGGTGATTTACAAGTAATAAATATCAATACGGTCATTAAGGATTCATTAGTCTTATTGAATAGGCAACTGAGAGATCATAATATTAAGATACAATTACATTTAACTGATGATTTACCTTTTATTTGGGGTAGTGCCAATCAATTAGAGAGTGTATTTCAAAATCTTGTTATTAATAGTCGTGACGCTTTTGATGATATTATTGATTATAGAAGTAAAATGATAACCATATCCACCTTGCCGGATGATCAAGGGAAGGTGTGTATTATATATGAAGATAATGCTACAGGCATGTCAGATACAATCCAGAAGAGACTGTTTGATCCGTTTTTTACAACTAAAGAACAGGGTAAAGGCACCGGGTTAGGGATGTCCATAAGTTTAGGGATTATTGAGGATCATCAAGGAGATATTTTGGTTGAAAGTACCTTGTTAAAAGGTTCAGTATTTACTATTAAATTTCCTTCTACTTCTAAAAAACCTTCTACTTCTAGAAGTTCTACAGTTTTTAAAATTATCCCTACGGTAAATACAGCTTCAATTGAAACAATGGAAGAATCAAATTTAGTAAAGCATGATAATAATAACTCGGAACAAAAGCCACGAGTGTTGATTATTGATGATGATAAAGGAATAGTAGAAATTTTGGATGAAATGTTGTCAGATTATTTTGAAACTAAAACTACTACTAACTCAAAATTAGCCATTGATATTATTAAGAACCAATCGTATGACATCATAATTACCGATATTAGGATGCCAGAAGTTTCTGGAGAGGAAATTTTATCTGTAGTAAAACAACATCGTCCTAATATACCGGTAGTATTAATCTCTGGATTTAGTGAAAATGATCCTCAAGTAAAAAAACTCATATCTAATGGAGCGGCAGAATACATTTCCAAACCTTTTTCTGATATAGAAAAAATCCGAAATTTACTAAAAAACACCTTAATTTCAAGATCCTAAAAATTATTTTTAAAACTTTCTCTTTGTAAGTCGATCAAAGTCTACATCCGTAAAATATATCAAAATACGGAAAATAAGATTAATTCAATTTACAAGGAGATTAGTATGAGAATCATTCAACATTTGGGTACTTCCACCAGTATATTTAAGCCGTTTGTATCATTATTATTAGTTTTAATTTTAATATCCATGAATATTATGTCATGTGATGAAAAAAGTGATGATGAACCACATGAAGGAGAGGGCTATGATCAGCCGGGAGATGGTTATGGGCCGGATGGTAAGAGTATCATGTCAGGAATTGAGGCAACTGTCGATTTAACAGGAGCATTCGGCTTGCTTGTGGTTGATCCTGAAGACACAGCAGCTTTACGTTTAGTTGGTCGGCATAACGATACTGTTAGGAGATTAAATCTTACCGCGCCTGTATTTGATTCGGATGCACAACCGGAGGAATTTAGATTAAAGGACTATGCAGCTGAGGGACAGGTATTGTTCTTAGAAAATGGGGAGCCTTTTTCTTTTCCTACCGTAAAAAGAAGAACCATGTATGCTACCGAAGAAGAACCGGAAGCTGTTTTACAGAAAATTGATGAAACCACCGGAGAGGTTGAGGATGCGTTAAAGCAGGAAGTTGAGGAAAGTAATGCTTATGATCCTAATATGAAGTTACCCAAACTTAATACTATTGCTGTTTCTCCTACTGGGGAAATATATATAAATTTTGAGCAATCATACATATATAAAGACGCGCCTCATGAAGAAGATCCTTGGAATCAGAGCAATGGTTATCAATGTCAAATTTTTAAAGTAGCCGGTGGAACAGTTGAGGACCTGTTAACCATTCCGCCTGATCGAAATAATCTTACTTGTATTGATAACCTGCATTTTATTCATAGTTGGCGACCTACGAGTAATGGAGTTTTTCAATTTAATGACTCGGGTGATTTATATTATCCGGGATCATTACCCAATAGTCATAAGATGGTTGTATATCAATATGCACGCAGTGGTTCTGGTTTAACGGAAGTGATTAACGCTAATATTTGTGTTGAAAACTATCTTGTTACTCCATTAGGCGGCGTTTTTTATACTGGTCAAACTTGTGCCGATGATAATGGCCACGGAGGTGGCGGTGGCGGATTTTTTCGTTATGTTGCACCGGGTACAGGGGGAGCAATTATTGAAATCGCAAGGGATTGGTGGAACTTCATATATGATACAGCTGTAACTAGCAGCACTGCGACTACAAATTCGGTGGATACAGCGGTGTTTTTTGGTCCTGATCCCAGGGACTCAAGTACCTCTTCTTGGGAAAGTGCTTGCTTATTTAAGTTCAATCCAAGTGAAGATGATCCCACTACTAGAATTTCGGAAGTAATTACTTGTGGGGGTGGTCATGGAATTTGGGATTGGATGGAACTACGTCGAGTGGTTGATGTTGAGGAATACGGGGAAGGATATCATAATTATAGTGGTACTGATAATTTCTTTACTCCTACCCTTGCATGGAAAAAAGAATATAAACGTCGATGTGAAACCACTGATGAAGTCTTTGCCGGTGAGGGTAGTCAAATTAGCGCTATTCAACAAGATTCTACCGGCAATGTTTATGTAATAGGAAATATTCGTAAAAAAGAAGAGGGAGAATTGCGATGTAGTATAGAATTCAGGGGACCTCATTGCAGTATTGATGGAATGCCACGTTTAGCTGATGCTGATGAAGATGATTATACTGAGGAAACTTGTGTAGCGGATACAGGTACGTGGATCAATAAAGGATGGTGTTCTAATGGTACCAATGAGGGTAGTTGTATAGATCATCAAAGAAGTTGGACCGCTGGTTATTGTATAAATCCGAATTACACAACCAAAGCTTCCTGTGAAGCTAATACTGGTTGTTCAGCGGAATGGTATAACGGTAGTGCTGATTCAGAAACTAATTGTACTAATGATGGTTTTTCTTGGGGATCATATAAATGGATGACCGGTCGTTGTTCTGTTGATGATCGCAAGTATTTAACTCAATCAGCCTGCGAAGGAGCGGGAAATACCTGGTACCCTGATGATTGGTCAGGATCTTGTACTAGCTCTGATGCTGATGAAAACGCTTCGTTATATAACAACGATTATAATTCCTGTGTTCCTGAATGGCAAACGGAGACGGTTCGTTATGATAATGTTACTACTGATCTTTGTGTGACAGCTGAAACAGGCGTACGATCAACATGGTGGGAATGGGATAATGAAGAGCACCATTTTACCAAGGAAGCCGTTGCAGGAAAATCGCAAGCATATTCATCTTTAGCTGGTAAGTTTATAATAGATTGGTTTGGCTGTAATCAAGCTGGAGGTGGAACTGGTGATTGGACCACCGAATATTCATCTTTGGCTAAAGTTGATCAAGATAATAAAAGTCTAGTATTATTATCTACCGAAAAAGAAAAGGCGATTGACTTATGGTTGGTCAATGATAAACCATATTATTCGTCTTTTGATACTTCTTTAGGGCAGTATATCTTTAGTGGTTTAAAGACAACTACTGGAGAATGTGTTTTACCAGATATACTGACAGAGACTGATTGTAGTGGCACTAACCAAACATGGGATGACAGGCGGTGTCTTGATAGTACTTATACAACTCAGGATAATTGTCATGAAAGTGGATACGTTTGGCAGATTATTCATCCTTATACCATTGTTACCAATTTTGAGGCGTATAACGTAGCTGAGGCAATTGATGAGAGTGACCTTATTATAGATGGTTTAGATTTCAGTAATAATACTTATAAGTTTGGTGATATTAATATTGATACCGGTGTTATTTCATTAAAAACAGGGCTGACTGGAGCGGTAAAAACAGTGGTGATTTTACCTCGTGATTGATATATCGAAAATCAAATATTGACTACCTTATTGTTTGGAGAAACAAATGAATAAGATGTTTATTATTATTCTGATTGTGGGCGGGTACTTTGGTTATGATTATTATATCAATAAGGGTAAGATAAAAAGGGATGCTTCGCTTCCTGTTGTTACAGAATTGCCAAGTTTTGAAACTAATTATACTGTAAGTTCAGCCTATAACGCTATCCCACATCGTCGTACCGTTTTTGAATCTGATGAGATCCTTACTGAGGATGAAAATTATTATCTGGGAACGATTTTAGATACCATAGATCAGGCTATTGTTCTAAGAATAACGGCTTTTAAAAGTTTAAGTGGTGAAGAGAAATATACGATTGATAATGTGGGTACTGATTATCAAACTCTTTTAGGTTATGTCAATTCTTTAGAGGTCCCTCAGGGATTAGGAGGTTTTCATGAGAGAATATATGATGCGATCTCACTGCAGGGTAAAGGATTGCTAGCTTGGCAAAGTCGTGGTTTTGATTTTAAATATCATGGGAGCGAATTCGTTAATAGTCCCATTATAAAGAATTCTTCTAAAGAAATAAAAGCCGCACGAGTAATATTATCTAAAAAATATCCCGCGGTGAGTACTAGTACAAAAAATGCTTTTGATGATTATTTAGGTGCATTAGATTTTAAAAAGTAATATTAGTATTAGATTAGTTTAAATTGAATAAAGCTATTGGGGGGTCAAAATGAGTATTTCTAAAACTAAATCCAAATCTATATTTAAATCTATATCTAAATCTGTTTGGGATACTACTACTTACATATCTTTTGTCAGCTTGATAATGATTATTTTTTTTATAAATGCTTCCTGTGGTAAAGAAGAAGATGATGATAACCTCAACGATCCAACATATTACGCGACATTTGCTTTAGCCAATTCTCAATACAGTACTGATAACGCTAGTGTTCAATTGACCTCGGTTACTAAATGTACTAGAAATAAAGAAAGTGGTTTGGTCAAGGTTCAAATTGGTGCTGGTAGTGGAAAACCTTCTTTGAATATTAAAATTAAGAATGCCTCTAGTGAGGCAACGACGTATACTTGCAGTCAAGATGCCTCTAACGAAGGTACTAAGACAGGTTTTGAGTATGAAAATTGCTTTATTGAGGTTGATGTTTTATCAGATACCAGTGGGCAATACTTAAATACCTATAGTATGGCTCGAGTTACAACCAGCATTTCTCCAGATGAGCCTAACACTGAGAATGATTTTAAATATGAAGGTGAATGCTCTATCACTATTTCAACTGTTACACCAACATTAAAAGGGGAGGCCAGTTGTACCCAAATGGTTCAAACCAAATTAAAAGATCGCCCCCGAAATCCTGTCTTAGATGATGTAACCGCTGATTTAAGCATCTCAGAATTTTATTGCACCTTGACTGATGAATGAGGAGGCATAAGGAAACTGTATTTCGGATTGTAATCATTTTCCGATCTAGATAAAAACTAATCATTTTAGAGGAAAATTATGGATATATTACGAGATTTGGATTTAAGTACATTCAATTGTGATTACGCAGACGTAAGAATCGAAGATTTTTCATATACCAAAATCCTCTATAAGGATTGTACTTTACAAACCAGCTTAACCGATTCTTATTTAGCCGCTTTTATCAGAGTATTTAATAATGGGGCTTGGTATTACAGCTCAACTACAGATTTAAATAGTTTAGAGGAAGAAATTAATAAGTTGTGTAAGGGGAGTAAGGTTATTAAAGGAAAAATTCCTTCTTTTAAGCATTTGATTGAACCTTACAATGAAACATTATTGAAATATTCTGATATTTCGGTTGCTAAGATTTCCACAGATGAAAAAGTGAATCTTTGTGAAAGTTGCAATGACCTTTTATCAACCAATAATTTGATTAAAAGTTGTAATTTATTTTATAAGGATTGGTATAAAGTAAAACATTTTAAATCATCTGTTGGCACTTATTACACTTATGATCATAATGCAGCGGGTATTAGAAGTTCCTTTAGTTTAGTTAAAGGGGATTCTAAGTTTGAAAGTAACTATGGTTTAGGTTTTATTTCTTTTGATCAATTGAAAAAAGAATTATTTCAGAGATTAGGTGAGGAAATTGAGCACAGTGTTCCCTTTGTTGAAACTGAGAATATTAAACCGGGAAAGTATCCATTAGTTATGTCCAGTAAGGTGGCCGGTGTTTTTGCCCACGAAGCCTTTGGTCATAAATCCGAAGCCGATAATGTCTTAGGTGATAAACATGCTTTGGAACAATGGCACTTGGGTAAAAAGATGGGTTCTAAAATTCTAAATATTGTTGATGATGGGAATGTTCCTGATAGTTGTGGTTACACTCCTTATGATGATGAAGGGATTAAAAATAGTCAAGTATATTTGATTAAAGATGGTATTTTAAATAGTCGTTTACATAGTCTAACAACATCTGTCTCTATGAATGAGCCCCCTACTGGCAACGCTAGGGCAATGGATTATCGCTTTGAGCCTGTGGTGAGAATGACTAATACCTATTTTAAGCCTCAAAATAAACCTTTTGAAGAGCTTCTTGCGGGTATAAAAGAAGGTGTTTATGTGCATTCAATGAAACATGGATCGGGTTTAAGTACCTTTACCATTGCGCCTAATCGAGCATATCGAATTAAAGATGGTAAAATAGGAGACCCAATCAAAGTAGCTGTTGTATCGGGTTCTGTTTTTAATACATTGAGTGATATTGAAGACATCAGTATGGATAATAACTTTGATTTCAATACGGTTGGTGGTTGTGGTAAAGGAGAGCAAGGGCCGTTGCCTGTTGGATGCGGTGGTGGAGCTATACGAATTAAATCAATGGATGTTGGGTAAGGAGTAAATATGGTCGATGAATATTTAAAAGTAACTGAAGATGAAGTTAAAGTCGAATTTAATGCTTCTCAGATTAATTCGGTAAGGAAATGCAAAACTGTTAAAAATGCCTTTCGTTGTCAACATGATGGTTTACTATCAACTGTATGTTGTGTAGGAGATGTTTCTAGAGAGAAACTCCTTAGTCAAGCTAAAGAGAAACGAACTCAAGGTATTCCTTTTGAATATGCTTTACCTGCTGGAGTTCACTTCTTTCAAGATGATCACGATGGATCGTCCATTAATACAGAGGAAATGATAGATAATTTAAATGATTTGATCAAAAAGATTGATCATGTTGCTCCTAATTTTCTGCATGATGGTCGTTGGGTTGAAAAGATTGTGAAGGTTGAACTTGATAACTCACTAGATACCAAGCTATCTTATCAGTATAAATTTGCTTATAGTTTAGATATATATCGACATAAAAGTTCAGGAAATATGATTGATGGATGGATGAATGCTGTCTCCATGGAAAAGTTGAATCCTTATGAGATGATCGGGTCTCATCAAAAATATATTGATAAATTTGAAACTCTGGTCGATATAGAGAATAAAATCTATCCCATTGTCTTTATAGATAATGAGTTAATTGAAGGTGAAGTAACCAAACGTATTTGTGCTGATAAATATTTCCAAAATGTTTCTTTATTTTCAAATAAATTGAATGAAAAAATATTTCATGACAGTCTAACTATGTATGATATTAATCATGATACAAAAAGTATAGCCTGGAGTCCATTTGATGGTGATGGTTATAGAAGAAGTCAATCTAAATTACCCCTTTTTAAGAACGGTGAGTTTGTTAACCTGATTACCGATTTGCGTAATGCTCAGAAATACTCCATTGATCCTACTGGCAATGGTTACCGTGAATATAATTCAGGTGTTTCCATTCGTCCTAATATTGTTCGTTTAGAACCAGGAAAAAGGTCATTTAAGGAGATCACTAAAGACATTCCCGAACTGATTGTTTCCTTTATAGCAGCTGGAGGTGATTTTCTTCCTAACGGTGATTTTTCTACGCCGGTTCAGGCAGCTTTTTTACTGAAGAATGGTGAAGTGGTTGGACGTTTACCACAGTTTCAAATCAATTCTAATCTTTTTGATTATTTGGGAAGAAATTTAATTGAAATAGCTAGCGATGCCTACCAACCAGGAGAATCTCCTTACTTAATTTCTCAAGTTAAAATTAATAAACAATAATTTAAAAATGTTTCCAAATGATCGGTGGTTTCATCGTAGGAAAAAATTATACCTTATAAGGGGTAATTTTGTATAAACTTGCATTATTACCCCCTGTAAGGTATAATAAATGGATGAAGGGGGTTATTATCCCTTATAAGGTATAATAAAAAGTGAGATTAATTATGATTGATTCTCAAAGATCTGATCAACTGGGTAGATTGGCAAAATTTTTTAAATATATTCGTAAAGAAATGGGTGTCACTCAAAAGGAGTTGGCTGAGATGACTGGGACTAATTTGAAGGTTATACGTGCAATTGAGCAAGGGCATTTGACTGTTCATCTGTATAAACTACAGGAGTTAATGGACTTTTTAGGGTATGAACTTATTCCCATTGAGCGGAAGATGGTGGCTAAAATTGAAGATGTGATAAACGAAGGTGAAAATAATGAGCGTCTATAAGTGAAGGGACATGAAATATATGAAAAGAGGATTAGTATATAACTATAATCAATACTGTGGTGATATCATCGAACAAGAAGATGGCAATTATTGTTTTCAATATACTCCTGATTACCTTGCTTCTGAATCTTCAGCAATCTCGGTTACAATTCCTCTTAGTCGGGATAAGATCCAAAAAGAAAGGTTATTAGGGTTTTTTGACGGCTTAATACCAGAAGGATGGCTGTTAAACATAGCTACTTATCATTTTAAAATTAAATCACGAGACCGGATGGAACTATTATTAACCGTTTGTGGTGATTGTATTGGTTCTGCTTCTATCAAAAGGGATAACTCTTTGGTCAATCTATCTGCAGTTAAGGAACCAGAATCTTCCAATATCAATAAGCGGAAGGTTGGTATTGTTCCAGTATCTCGGCGATCAAAACGGAAAATTTTAGAACGTAAAAAAATAATGAAACAAGTCAATCTAACTGGACGATGTTTGGTTTGTGGTGAAAAATGTGCTGAGCAATACCATAGCTTATGTGCCCAGCAACTTTTTGGTCTAAAAGCCACTCAAATTGATCATCAACTAAATATTGACCTTGAGGATGTCGAGGAACTGGCAAAGACCAATTTAAATCAAAGTTTGTCGGTAACTGGCGCTCAACAAAAACTCTCTCTCTCCATTATGGCGAGTGTGAAAGAACAAAAAAGATTGACTTTTGTTACCGGTGAGGGTCTGTATATTTTAAAACCACCACCAAAGGAAGTGCCTGATTTTCCGGCAAATGAACATTGTATAATGATGTTGGCTAAAGCATTAGGTCTTGATGTAGCTTCTCATGGCCTTATTGTTTTTTCTTCTGGTGAGTGTGGTTATATAACAAGGCGTTTTGATCGAAGTATTTCACCAGCAGGAAAGATTTCTAAGCGATCAATGGAAGATTTTGGTCAGATTTTTAATCGTAATATAGATGCCGACAAGTACAAAGGATCTTATGAACAAGTTGGTACCTGGCTGAGAGAAAATGCCACAATACCAGGGCAACAACTTATTCGTTATTTTGAATATGTATTCTTTTCTTATTTAATAGGTAATAATGATTTACATTTAAAAAACTTGGCTATTTTGACTGAGGGGGGGAAGGTAGTTTTTGCTCCAGGTTTTGATTTGGTTTCAACCCAGTTAATTGATACAGAGCCTCAAAAGGAACTAACCTTGCCTATGCAAGGAAAAATAAATAATGTCAATTATAAAGATTGGCTTGCTTTTGGGGAATATTTAAAAATACCGACTAAAGTCTCTAAGAGAATTCTAAATCAATATCTACTAAGGTATGAATTGATGGAAAAAACTATAAAGCGCAGTTTTTTACCTAAAAAAAAACAAGAGCAGTTATTAAAATTTATTAAATCTAAATTATCAAAGATAGACTTTAAGTGAATTGTTTACTATTTGGTAAACACTATTTTTACCTACCTGTTGACATCAAATTAATTTATTGTTAATTCCTGTTTTGTATTCAAAAGGAGATATTATGTTACAAGGAAATGAACATTATTCAGTAAAATTTTTGCGCGATATTCTTTCGAGAAAGATTGAGCGTAATCCAGCGTATTCTATGCGAGCCTTTGCTAAAGATATAGGTGTCAGTCCCACCTATATTAGTTTATTACTCAAAGGTAAAAAGAAACTGTCAATGAACAGGGCCATTCAAATTAGCGATTTATTGCATTTAAAAGAAAAAGAAAAACAAGAATTTCTAAAAGCTGTGGCTCTAGAGCGTTCTTTACCATATTTTGATGCAGAACTGTTAACCAAAGTCGAAAATCAAAGTTTAGATTCGAATAATAAAAATAATGAATATGACCTTTTTTATGATTTAGATACTGAGACCTTTAAGTTACTGCATGGTTGGCATCATCTACCCATTTTGGATTTAACTACTTGCGCAAATTTTGTTCCTGATTATCAATGGATTGCTGGGAAATTAGGTATACCTGATTTTACCGTCAGGGATGCAGTGGATCGTTTGGTTCGTTTAGGATTACTTAAAATTGAAGGAAAAATTTGGACCAAAACTCATAAAAAACTGGAAATTCAATCTAAGACATCTAAATCGGGTGTTAGAGCTTTTCATAAAGCTATGATTAACAAAGCTTTAAAATCATTAGAGGACACTTCTGAGGAAGCTTTTAGCAAAAGACGAATTGGAAGTCTAACTGTAGCTGTTAATATGCAAAACTTTGCAAAAGCTATCTCTTGTATTGAAAAATTTCAAAAAGATTTGATAGATATTCTTTCAGAAGGTGACTGTACTGAGTTGTATCAGCTCAATTTACAACTATTCACTCTTTTAAAGGATCAACCCATTAAAAGAACCAGTAGTGTGGATATAAAGAAACTATGAATGGAGAGCGGTTATGAAAAATTTTTATTTCTTTAGTAAAATTATGTTCAATATAATTCTTATTTCAGCTTGGTTAGGTGGGGTATTATCAGGCGCTGGAGGTGGTACCGTAATAGGTCCGGGTTTTAATCACCCAAGTATGATGGCAGATAATTCAGGAGGCGATACTGGCGGCTATAATGGTGATGACCCTGAAGCAGTGGGGCCGAGTGGTAAATTAACCGATGAAGAAGCGATAAATGCGGAGTATCAAAAGCTTCAAGATTTAAATGGAACCGATGTAAGTATTGATTATAGTCAATATTTGATGGTTCGGATCAGTCATCCCCAGAAAGTTTTGGTAACTAAGATCAATTTGAGTCGGTTTTTTATCCAAGATATTAATCAATATCGATTGATGTGTGATTATCGATTCGCTGATAAGAATTTTAGGCTATTTTTTAGCAATCATCCTTCTAGGAAATTGTATTTGCATAGTCAAGTTATTAAGGATTCTATTGTTCAAGCCTCTTCGAGGCAGTTGGCTAGAACCCATCTGGATATAGCTTTACGTTATAGTTACGTCGTAGGTGATGCTCAGGTGTTGATAGACCCTGAAATTGATAAGCGAGTGACTGAGGTTGCGAGTGATGATCAAGGGATTAATGTAAGTGATAATCAAGAGATTGATGTGGAGATTTATAATGCGGGATTATTTTATAATCCTCTAATTATGGAAGATCCTAGTTTGGAAGGAATTTTTGATGAAGCTGTCAAGGTGGTTTTTAAACTACCTGAACCGCAATTACCTCCATCTTCAACTCAAAGTCAAACTCAAACTCAATCTCAATCTGTTAATAAAAGTGAGATGCGTTGTTTTTTAAGGAGGAATTAATTAAATCGTGCGATGAGCAGGGTTGATTAGGATCCAAGGAAGTGCCCTGTTCATCGTGATAACGCAAGTAAGAAAGTAAATTGCGAATCTTTAGAACCGGTTCTATTTTTTGAGTTAGTTGTTTAGGTAGTAAGTTAGGAAATTAGTAAGTTTTTAAACGGATTTTTAATTAAAAGGAGTTTTACCATGGAAAGGAAAATAGGTGTATTAGTGTGTGTATTAGTGTTTACTTGGTTAATAGGTTGTGCAGTAGATCCTTTAAATAATCAAGGTAGTCAAACAAGTGCGTTGGCTAGTTTGAATCCGGTGCCCGATGATCCTGATTCAATGCAATCCATGTTGCAGAGATTTAAGGGACAAAAGTCTTTTTTAAATGCCAGGCAGCATTATTATTATCCTATGAATGGAACTGAAGCAGCTGATTCGACGGCTGGAAAAGGAGCAGGACGAGAGATCCAGGAATCCGATATTTTTAAAGTAGGCAAAGAAGGATCGAAACTTTTATACTTGCTGAATAACTATCGTGGATTGCAAGTCATTAGTTTTGCCGGCGGTCCGCAAAATCCAGAAATAATTGGTCGAGTGGAAGCAACAGGCAATTGGCCGGACATGATGTACTATAATGAGCAGGCTGATCAAATTATAGTATTAGAGAAGGTTTGGCGAGATTACTACACTTACCATAACCCTAATGATAATAAATATCAAAGTCGGATATTGATTTACGATGTTAAGGATCCTGTTAATCCTAAGATAACCCGAATCAAGGAAATCAAAGGCACGGTTGTTGATTCAAGACTAGTAGGAAAGGTACTGTATGTTTCTACAAGCAATGGATACTGGTGGAGAAACAACAGTAGTGAGCAAGCTAAGGGTTTTATCTATTCTCTAAGATTAGGAACCCAAAGTATAAATCAAGTAGATTATTTAGAATTACCTTTGACTGTTCAACGAGATTTGATGAACATCGTCCAAGTTGATGTTGAAGGTCAAACTAAGTATTATTTAATGGCCATTAGTCGAAGCGGTGATAGTTGGTGGGCCAGAAAAAGTGTAGTTCAAGTAGTAGATATTACTGATCCTGAAGGGCAGATTAAACCATTGATGAGTGTCGCGACCAAGGGCTTTATTGATGAACGTTCCGCTACTCATATCAAAGGTAATACGTTAATTGTGACTTCTAATTATCGTACAGATCCCAATACTTGGAACAGTAATCTAAGAATTGCGGTGGAAAGTTTTGTTTTACCTTCCAATAATCCAACCATTGTTACCGAACATGAGGCTAAAACTCTATCAAGTGAAGAGTTAAAAGGTATTTTTGTTCGATTCGATGATACAGCTTATCAAGGTTTTCTACAAAAAATGGCTCCAGATGCTGTTATAACGGTAGGTAATGATCAAGATATGCATGCTCGTATTCAGGACATTCGTTATGTTGACGATTTGTTGTATGTATTTTGGGTACCCCAAAATCAAATCGATCCTTTTGATATGTTTGATATCAGTAATCCAGCTGAAGAAATCAAATTTTTGGGACGTCTTAGATTTGAAGGTTTTATTCAAAGATCAATACCTCTGACTTTTCAAGATACCAATTACGTTTTAGCCCTAGGATGGGTGAGGCCAATAGTTAATAATGAAGAAAACCGAAGATATCCTCAGGTAATGTTATTTAAGGTCGAACCGGATCAACATGGAAATTACCAACATCAATTAGTGAAGAAAATGACTTTACAAGAAAAGAATGCCTGGTCTAACTTTAATAGTGCTGATAAGTTTGTTGAAGTCAAAATGAACGGTGAGGGAAGTGGAGCGCTATTGTTTCAACTGTCCACTTATATTGATGGGCGGTATAAAACTGGTGGTAAAATAGTTGGTTTTGATTTGCAATCCGATCAAATTTTTAAAGAAGGTGGAATGTTAATATCGGATTCAGGTTGGTTAAGAAGAGTATTCACCAATTCTGAAATCGATTTGATCAACACTTTCTCTGATCGTGCGTTAACCACTTATGATGCCAGCTTATCAGCTACTGATCCCGAATCAGTATATGAAGCTATCTCTGTTTTGGAACTGGCACGTAGCGTACGTGGCTATGTTTTGTTAACCAATAATTATCATACTAGGGGAGTACAAATCATTGATCAAGAGTCCCCGTACTATTTTTGGTACAGTGATCAAAATCAGGAAAGTAAGATACAGTTAAGACTAGTAAATAAAGATAATCCTGATAGTGAATACTCAGAAGTTCTACATCAATTTGAGATAAAAGGTAGTTTAGTTACTTTTAAAACCGATAATACCAATGGAAATTTACTGATTCTTACCAAGCAAAATGTATCCAGTGACAATGATCAGCGCAAAGTAAAATATATTTTTACTCGCTTAGCCGTTAGTTTCTCTGGTTTGCGTTTAATTGCCAGACAGAGTCTTAGTTGGGAAGAAGAAGTAAATTACGGTTATAGTTATGGTTTTAGAACTTCCATCGGTGGTTGTTTTCCAAATCCTTATTCCAGATTTTCCGCTCAGATTTATCAATTAAATAACGGTCGACTTATTATTCAAACAACCGATCTTAATTTGTCAGTAGTAGAAAATGGTACAGTTACGAAAATAGTAATGGATGATTTGGAAGACCAAGTTAAATCAAAATCAACGATTCATCTATTAGGAGATAGTTTTTATCTTACTTTCGAACAAGACTGGAAAAAAGATGATGCCAGTAATGAAAATGATAGTGATAACGATTCTGATAGTAATATTGCGCTACCTAATGGAAATTATCAGTTCTATCAATCTTTTCTAGTACCACTTACTTTAGTAGAAAACTCTTTGGTAGCCTCAGATAAGATCAATATTCCTGGAACTATAATGAAAGTAATGGCAAGTGGTACACATCTAGTTACACTTGATGAGCGTGTATTGGACCTTGGTGAGTCCGATTCAAGTTATTATTCATCCATGTTAAAAGAAACAAATTTGGTTTCCTTAGAGGTAAGAAATGGAAAAGCTGTATTGATCGATGCTCTAGAATGGGAGAATGGTAATCAAAATAGTGTCAGGTGGATGGGAGATGTATTGGTAAGGATTGAGCAGGATATGCAGGATCATTATAACTATCGTGGTTATGATATAATGCCTCCTTATTATCCAAATCCTCAACCAACTGGAGTAGCAAGATTGTCTTATATCGGATTTGATTTAGATAAAGAGTTTACTCAAAGTGTTTATCGTTTAAATGTAAATACAAGAAAGGTTATTAACTTACACTCTTTGTTTAGGTCCACTACAGATGTAGATAAGTATTATGCGTTGTTATTAGCAGGAAAAGAAGTAAGAGTTTTAGTAGTTGATAATGATAAAAGTAGACCTCAGGTCCAGTTACTCCAAAAAGGCGACTCGGATGAGAAAGAAATGGTTGAATTACCGTCTAATGCCAATAGTTATTGGTACTATGGCGATGAAACTCAAGTTTCTTTTGATGCAGATGAAAAAGCAATCTCTTTTTCTCAAGGGTTGTATGGAATAACTTCATTAAAAGTTAAACCTTAATTTTTGATATTCAGGAGCTGTTGCTGGTTGTACACAATAGCTTCTGAATTAACCCAATTAGCCTATAATCATTAGTATCCCCATCATTAAAACAACATTAGGTAAAATATTGCAAACGATGTATAATCATATGTATAATCATAATTATATATATCCATGTAAAGATTTTTAAATATTTGTAATAATGGACAAAAATAATGTATAATGTTTTTTCTAAGTCAAGAAACAACCTCATGTTTCGGATTAAAATCCTGATCATTGTTATTCTATCAATAATCTCCTGTACAATTTTCAATTGCACAGAAGAAGCCATTCCAGGAGGAGGATTAAAACGACCATCTTCTAAGGCAGAAAAAGAGGAAACAGGAGAAACAGAAGAAACTGAGGAAAAAAATACTTTAAATCTAATAAAGGCGAAAGCCTTTAAGAAGCAAGTGGGAAAGTCAATTTATAATGAAACTTACAATCTCAAAAAGGAAAAGGAAAAGGCCCAATTAAGACTATTAAAAACTCTTCAAGATGAACCTGGTTTTTGGAGAAACTATGTCAAACCTCTCTTATCTTATTTAATCTCAGGAGAGGATGAAGATGAAGGAGAGGACCCTATTTTAAAGCAGATTGAATGGGGAGCGAATTCTGAAGCATATAACCCTTTGGCCAACTACCCATCTGAAATGCAAGATAAAGATTTTAAACCATGTGTTGCGAAAGAGGAATTTGATCGTGACTATGCTTATACTTTGGCGGATTCTCAAAATTATCATTGGATTATTGCTCAGGTAAATACTTTCAATATGGGGGAATCTGATTTATCGAGAAATGCTTTCGGTAATGATAAAGTGGATAATGAAGGGGATGATGGCCAACATGTAGAAGGTACCTGTCGAGATAGGGTCTTTTATACCAGTATATCGGTAGGGGACATTGAAAGTTTAGAGGGATTGGAAAATGATAATGAGAATAGTGCTGAATGGGCCGAAATGGATCAAGAACTTAGACAGCTATTGGGAGAATGTTTATCCATTCCAACATTCTACACTAATTATATTCATAGAAGTTATGCTATTGGTGGTGGTACTACTTTTGAAAGTAAACCCATAACTGCAGGTAACAAACCTACTATTTGTACCCTTACGGCGGTTGATCCTTTTTACGTTGGGAACCCTGTATGTGTTGTGATTCCACCAGATAGTAGCTACGGATGTGATGACCTTGGTTTGGATTCAAAAGGATGCGTCATAATGGGAGAGTCTGAAACAGTTAGCAGTAGTTCTGGCGGAGGGGACTGGGCGTCAGATTTTTGCTCCGAATGTTATACCAGTGGCTGTCCCGATGCACCAGGAGGAGCCTGGAGTAACGGAGGTGATTATCCAGATTATGCAGGACATTGCTTTCCTCTTTGTGGTGATGCGGATGTGATAAATTATCCCGCTTGCTATCACAAGGTAAGAGGACATTCAGTTCTTGAATTTGACCAGATGCTAAATAATCGGCGTCGCGCCTTAATGTCCAACTCTCCTGACAGTGGACTTTTGTATATGTCCATCAAAAATCCAGATGACGGTAATATATATAACGTAAGGGTAATGCATAATTTGCATCAAGACAGTGTAATGGGAGATAATAATTCTTTTGGTCCCAATTATTTCTCTTTCCCCATACCGTTTTGCCCTAAGTTAGAAACTTACTATCAATATAACGTGTGTAATGTACCCAAATCTCGTCATAATAATTTCGGACATGATGATGATGGAAATCCCAAAAGCATACCCCATTGTTTTCCTGATGAGCTTGATGTATCTGATACGGTTAAAGCTGAAGTTACCAAATGGATAATAAGTGATGTTAGAGTAGCTAACGAACGAGTCGGTACCCCCACCTGGGCTGATATGGGTGAGAAATGGATAGAAGCCTATCAGTGGCTGATAAAAACTGAATTTTATTTTGAGCCTACAAGTACTTATATAGATGAGGACAACCAATTTGAGAAATTTTGTACTAGAGAACGAGATGGTAGTTCTTGTCAAAATAGTATTTGTGAAGCTTTAGATGGAGACAAGGGTCTTAGAAAACTAAAAAAAGGAGTGGTTAAATTTCGTTATACAAATTATCAGGAGGAAAGTGATCCGGATACAGAAAAAGGGCGGCTGGTATTATATTTTGATACGAATCCCCTTCCTGATCATTGGTTTCATCCCGGATGGGCCGATGAAGATGGAAATAGATATGCAGATGCCAGTTCAACCGGAGCCATAATGAAACCAGCGACCTTAACTGACTCTAATTATTCATGCTTTAAAAATGATGATTCTAACCTAAAGCCCAATGTAATTCATCAAAACTATAGTCCGTTAGTAATTAATGTGAACCATCAACAAGGAGTCACCTTAGTAGGTCTGGATGCTGGTGTTGACTTTGTGGGACCTCCTTTTAAAAAGAAGATCAGTATGCGAAAAGGAACTTACGATTTAGTAAAATATTTTGAGTCTATATACGAAGACGGGAAATTTTTTCGTAAGGAAACTACCACTCCTGCATGGGTTAGAACGGGATGGATTGATGGTTCTAAAGGTGATGCCCTGTTGGTGTATGATCTAAACCAGAATGGTAAAATCGACAGCAGTTTTGAATTATTCGGTGAAGGTACCGTGATGGAAAAAGAACAAGATTGGGGACGCTTTGGTAATTTTAAAAAAGGAAGTTTTGCCTCTAATGGTTTTATTGCATTGGGACAATATGATGATAATGCTGATTTTGTAATTGATGATAAAGATACTATTTGGGATGATCTTCGATTTTGGCAAGATGGAAAAGACGATCAACCTAATGGTAAAGTTGATGCTGGAGAATTACTTACGATGGATGATCTTAATATTGTAAGTATCAGTATAAAGAAACTAGTCGATGTTGATGTTGCTGATATTTATGGCAATAGAACAAAATATAGAGGTTCTTACCAATATATGGAGGATGGAAAACTCAAGACAAATATAATTCATGATGTGTTTTTTGTAAAAAAACCTTATTCCCGAGTAGATCGGACTAATATAATATCTATTGAAGAATAAATTATTCCCAGCATTTTTATTATTATTATTTATCATTGGAATGGGTCTTCGTTCTTGGAACTTGGCGGAAATTCCAGGGGGAGTGCTGGATGATGATGTTCGTGGGCTCAGTTATCAAAAACATGCTTATAAGAAGCATAATTATCAATTATATCGTACTAGGCATAACTTCGTAGAATCTTTACATTGCATGTTTCAAGGGATTTTACCTCAATTTCCCAAGACGGAACTAGAAAATTCACCTTATCATGGTTATGTTTTGAGTATTTTGGTGTTTTTATTATGGGTACTTCTTTTACACAAAAATAGTAGTTCTCATCTATTTACTTGCTTAGTGGTAGTCTTTCTCGTTTTTAATAATTGGCATTTCTTTTATTCACGAATTTTTTGCACCGCCACCGGTGTATTGTTTTTCATGCTTCTTTCTTCCTGGATCTTTCTCAAAGTTCCTCATAGTTCGTTTAAAATACTATGGCTCTTGTTTTTATTGGTTATCAATTTATTGGGTTTAATTTACTATCCTTCTTTTCGTATTTTTGTATTTTCACAGTTATTATTAGGTTTTACATATAGAAGAATTTTGGGGGTAAAAACCACAACATTATTAATAATATTGGTTTTAGGGTTTTTGGCAATCTTAGGACTATTTATTGCAACCGATACGCCACTATCCGCGTTTTGGTATCGTAGTTTAAGCAAAATTGGTGTCGTAAAGACCAACTATTTACTCAATATTTGGTATTCTTTGATTATACCTATTATCAAACCTTCGGTATTATATTCTAAGTTCTCGGAAGTTTTTATCGGGGATCCTATTTCTTATGCTTTTTACGCCACTTCTGAGAAGTTAATTGTTGGTCTTACCAGTACTTTCTTTTACTTAGTAGGAGTTTTGATCTGCATTTTTAATTCTTTTAGGTTCATTAAGTCAGGTAAAACAATTTCAGTTGATAATTTTCCTGTTTTATATGCTACTGTCTCCTTTTTACTATTTACTTTAATAGTAGGATTAGCTGGACCCAGTTTTAGTCGATTATTACCCTTAACGCTCAGTTCATCTCTCCTTTGTGGAGTGGGTTTTAGATTTTGTTTGGATCAATCCCGCTTTTTTACTAAACGAGTAAGGGTCGCTTTGCAGCTAGTATTAATAATTTCATTAGTCGCAATGCCGGTGCATGCCTTTGACTGGTTATCCAAAATTCCTGATAACAATATAGTACGCATGTTTTTTTTATCTAACGAAAAAAAGCTAATGGATAAACTTAAGGAAGATCCTATTTATCAAAAACAACACAAGTTCATATATAATCTGAATTTTCCTTATCTTTGTTCTTATTATCAAAATATTATCCCCAATATGACATGTATGTTTACATTAACTAATAAAATCTTAAAAAAACCTGTTGGTCGTTTTTATCTTTATTGGCCTTATTATGCTGATTTTCCTAAAAATTTATTTGCAATGAGTTATCGATTTAAACTAAGATTTAACCGTTTAAAATATATGAATGATCCAAATCTTTTTAAAATCAATCTGATTCGAGAAAATAATCAACCTTTGTTTTATGAAGTGATCTTTGAAAAATATTCCCGATCATTGTATTGGAAAATTTTAAGAAATTAACTCGATATGCAGAATTTGTATATTGTGTAGGACTTGGTAATATTTTTCCTTTTCCTTTTCCTTTTCCTTTTTCTTATTTCTTATAAGAAGTGTATAATCATAATATATAATCATTTTTTAATTACCATTAATAATGGAGAAAAATAATGTCCCATCTTTTTTCCAAGTCAAAGGGGTTGGAGGAAGAAATTGATCATTTCTATGATAGTTTAGCTAAATCTGCCTTAACGTTTAAAGAAGGTATCAAGGATTATATATTAAATCCTGATAATTTAACGGCTTTTCATAATCGTCTTAAGGAAATAAAAGATTTTGAACATGATTGTGATCAGTTGCGTAGATCTATTCGTTATAAACTATACTCCCGGATGCTTATTCCTGATTCACGGGGAGATGTTTTAGGATTATTGGAAAATAGTGATAATGTCGCCGATAGTGCCAAAAAAGTTCTTATTAATTTTGATATTGAAAAGCCAGTCATTCTCGAATTTATAAGGAAAGATTTTATAAGATTGGCAGATTCATCGGCTGAAGCGGTTGATGGTATGGTAAAATCCTGTAGAGCTTTTTTTAGAGAATTCGGAATAGTAAATGATTACATTAATAAGGTGCATTATTACGAAAGTGAAACTGATAAGATTGAAGATGATATTAAAAGGAAAATTTTCGATAGTAGTGAGATAACAAGCTTAAGTGTGAAGGTTCAACTGAGATATTTTGCCGAAAAAGTAGCCCTACTTTCGGATATGGCCGAAGATGTGTGTGAGAGATTGTCCGTTTATGTAATTAAACGTGAACTATAGTCAATTTAAGCAAGTTTAAGTCAGTTTAAATTAGTTTGAGCAAATATTGTGTTTACTATCTTATTTTTTCTATCTAGTGGTCTTTTTTTAGGATGGTCATTGGGAGCCAATGATGCTGCTAATGTCTTTGGCACAGCTGTTGGCACCAAGATGGTCAAATTTAAAACGGCTGCTTGGGTATGCAGTATCTTCTTAGTTCTTGGGGCAGTTATTAGTGGTGCTGGCGCTTCACATACTTTAGGCAAATTAGGTTCGGTTAACGCGATTGCTGGTTCCTTTGCTGCAGCTTTAGCCGCGGCTTTAGCTGTTTTTTGGATGACCAGACTTAAATTGCCGGTATCAACATCTCAAGCTATAGTTGGAGCCATAATTGGTTGGAACATATTTTCCCATTCGGTAACCGATCTTCATTCGTTAACTAAAATTGTTAGTACCTGGATCATTTGCCCTCTCTTGACGGCTATTTTCGCGATGATTATGTTTCTTTTAGTTAAGAGAATGTATAATAATACCAAAATACATTTGATTAGAATTGATTTATATACTCGTTTTGCGCTTTTATTAGTCGGCGCGTTTGGTTCCTATAGTTTGGGAGCCAATAATATTGCCAATGTTATGGGAGTTTTTGTTCCGGTATCTCCTTTTAAGGATCTTTATTTAGGAAAATATATTCTTCTTACTGGCACTCAGCAATTGTTTCTGCTGGGTGCTATTATGATTTCGGTTGGTGTTTTTACCTATTCCAAAAGGGTTATGGAAACGGTCGGTGAGGGTATTTTTAATTTATCTCCTATAACGGCGTTTGTGGTAGTAGCTTCCAGCTCTTTAGTATTGTATTTATTTGCTTCTGAGGGTTTAGAATCGTGGTTGATGGCTCATGATCTACCAACTATCCCTTTAGTTCCGGTATCTAGTTCTCAAGCGGTAGTAGGAGCTATTTTGGGAATAGGTGTTGTTAAAGGCGGTAGAAATATACATTTTGGTATTTTAGGTAGAATTAGTGTGGGGTGGATATCTACTCCTTTGGTAGCTGGAATAGTGGTGTATTTTTTACTCTTTTTTATCCAAAATGTTTTTTCTCAAAATGTCTTTAAAGAGGTGACTTTTGAGGTATCAGATCAAGTGATGGAAAAATTAAAAGCGGAGAATTTACCATCTTCCAAGTTGAAAGCTATTAAGGGAATTACCTTCCCGAATGCTGTTAGGTTTAAATCAGCTTTAAATTTGCTAGGTGTAAGTGATTCTGAGTTGGAAAATAAGTATTTTTATTATGCTCAAAAAGCTGATATTTTTGTTGATCCCAAAATTATATCAGGTGAAAGATTTGGTATGAATTGGTTGAATAAAGATCAGATTGAAGCAATCCGAAGCTTAGCAGGAATTCGATACACTTTTAAATGGCAATTACAAACAGCTTTGATGGCTGAATCTTCTGGTTGGAGATATTTACCACCGATCAAAGAGAATAAATGTTTTAATAAAAAATTAGAAAGAAAATATCAATATCTTTCTAAAATTCTATCAGACAATACTGAGTAAATTCTGTTATCTATTGATTATTTAGTAATGCCTCTAATCGGATATTTCTGACGGCGATATATTAACTTCATGTCATTGTCTAACTTACCAAAAGCCTTTTTCCACATAATTCGTGCCCAACCCCTTATTTTATGACTACAATAATTAGACTTAATCACTTTTTTTAATTGTTCCCTAAACTCATTGTTGGCGTTGTAGAGCCAAAACAATTCAGCAAAATCAATACGAGCCAAGCAGCTAGCTGGATTCTTTAAGGGAAAAAGTACTGAGATTCTACGACTAGCTCGATCAAATGATCTAGATCTTATTTTTCTAGTTACTCTTTTATAATCTGCATAACCGGATGGATAACGACGCCTGTCGGATATGCTGACATTTATTTTTTTTATTTTAATTGTTTTTTTTCGATTGGCCCTGCGAGTTTGGGCCTCCGTCCCAGTGGCCCATTTGCGGTATGTAGCTTGTGATCCATGGGGTATAGGGTAAGGAGTTTTTTGGACAGGAGGTTTTCTGGTACTGGATTTAATGGATGATGCTCGCAGATCTGTTGGGGTAATAAAAAATAATATAGTAAATAATAATAAATCAAAAATAAGTAGGTTATGTAGCCATTGGTAAAGATACGAATGCATAAGTCAATGATACGTTCATAGATAAGTTTTAACAAGGTGATTTTAGTAGACTAACCAGAAAAACCGTAAAAAGTTTTTTGACTTTTGGCATCAAGTTTGGTGATGTCAGTAATATGATATATATCTCCGGCAATGTCTGAGATTAAAATACTATTGTCTGCCAGTTCAATGGGCCAGTCTTCTAAGCGGGTTTGGAAAGTCCGATTTCCTTTATGGGTTTTCACTTTCCAGTTACGTAGTTGAAACTCTTTGCTGATTTCATCGATAGCAGTTATCTCTAGTATAAAACCTGATTCCACGAGTTCTTCTTCAATAGCTTTGGTTGATGCGGGATCCAGGTTCATTAAATCCTCAATTAAAAAGACTTCCTTGTCGTTTTCATCTCGTAGTGAATAGAAACTATTAGGTTCGCTCCAAGGAAAACATTTTCTAATTATAATCGGAATATCTTCTTTTTCTTTTTTGATCATAAGTTGACCGTTTGATCCGATATATATATGAGGAGTTGTATCTGGTGGTTTATGATTTATGTTGCCCAGTAATTCGTTACTGTTATTTGTTAGGTTGTTTTTGATGTTTTCCATTGTATTGTCTCCCAGAGAAAATTTTCAATTTTTTCTCCTTACCCTGCTACCATGATCTTACATATTTTAGACAGAATCAAAATTAGTATATCATGAAAAATTTATATAGTTTAGCAAGAAAACCCACCGATCTTTAGTCGGTGGGATGAATTGCTAAAGGTCACCCTATTAGGGTGACCCTATCCTTGGTTATCAATATACCTCCGAATAGTGTCTTCTGAAGCATTTCCTATAGATGAAACAAAGTAACCATCTGACCAAAAAGTCTTCTCTTTCCAATAGTGTTTTTTCAAATAATCATTAAACTCATTCCA
>CAZJDM010000034.1:0-32830 GCA_964544765.1 uncultured bacterium | reverse complement strand
AAGAGGAGTCAAAACGTACAGATCCACAAAATATTCAAGATTGGGTCAGAGTAGCCGCTACCATTGCCCACCCAGATGAGAAAATGAGGCCTTTTTTTACTAAAGCTATTATAGATATATTAACCAAAGGATTTGATGTTGTGACTCTCTCAGGCCAAAAGATTTCTTTAAATCCGGTAAAAATTGAAGGTAAAGTAAATTATGAATTTGGAAGCGAGAGTGTTGGACATTTAATGGGTCAATGTGAAGCCACTAGAATTCCATGTGTTTTTATTAATGCTAACGAAAAAAACATCATCCCTGTTCAAGCTGGTCGTAATGTCGGTGATATAAAACACATAGTTCTACACTCCTGCGAATCAAATTTAACCGAATGTATGTCCTGGTTTAGAAATGACATTTCTAGGATGAGTGGACATTTTATAATAGGACCTGATGGTTCAATCATTCAAATGGTAAGATTAAAATCTGTAGCTCAAGACATTCGAGATACAGTGCTTTCCGCCTCAACCATAAGTATCTTTTTTGCCGGGAAGACTGGAACATACCAAGATGGCACTCCAGTATCTGAAAATCCTGATTGGCTCACTAAGGAAAGTTACCTTGCTGCGGCTGAACTAGTTTCTTATCTAATAGAACGTTTTCGTATCCCAATTGATAGCGATTACAGTAACAGATCATCTATTATTAGCTATGCTGATTTGATTCCCGATGATAGTACTATCCAAGGGTTAGGTGGTTTTATGGATTGGGAATATTTACTCGCACTTATTAATAATAAAAATGGAGATTTACCAGGTACTTTAACCATTGATTCTCCTCTACTTAATCAATCAATCGGTAATTCCTTTGATATCAAATTGTCTTTTAGTAAAGAAACCTATTATATTGATATTTATTTTGATTATATTACCTCAATATCAGGCAATTGGTATCGTTTTGTCACTCTTGAAACCCTAGAAGAAACCCACCGCTCTTTTCATAGAACCTTTAGGCATACTGGAGTTGGTCATACTCCAGTAAGATGGATAATGGTAAAATCTTATGACGAAAACCATAATTTAATTGCCAGAGATCAATCACGATTTTTCTTAAATGATAGGTAGTCTTTAGTTTATCTTTTCATACTTTTCTCAAGTTGAAAGAAAAAACTAAAGATTTTTTGAGTAGTACCCGAAGCTATAAATGAAAGTCAAATATTAAAAACTAAAGACTTTTAAGTAGTTATTACAGGGGTGCTAACCGTGGACGATTTAAGAATTGAAAGATTAGAACAGACAATAATTGAATTGGGAGCTGAAACCCATAGACTAAGAAAAGAAGTTGAATTGTGTATGGAAACCAATAGAGCCTTGGAAAAGAAAATATATATTCTTAAAAAAGTGTTAAATGAAAGAGCTATAGTCTTAGAAGAAGACATTGAGATCGCTGAAGAGCTTAGTGAAGAAGAAAAAAAAGAGGTATTCGCCGAAGATTTCAGAAAAAAAGCATCCTCCCTTAAAAAGGTCCTACAATAATTTCATTATTTTTTTCATTACTTCCCAGGTCGACCGCTTCAAAGTAGGATTTTTTATTAAATCACGCGGATGATAGGTGCAAAATACTCTTAGTTTCTTGGTGTTATTATGATTATCATTGGCATTATTATAATTACAAATTGTATTAAGCCAATCAGGGCTATTCTTATTTTCAATTAGGTTTTTTTTAGTAAATTCTCCCAATAGAATTAAAATACGGGGTTCAATTTTATCGATCTGTTGGGATAAATATTTAAGATATTTCTGTTCTACAGGTTCCTTGTCATTATGATTAGGTGTGGTATCCTTTATTAAAGTAGTCAAGTAAATATCTTGAGTAGTTAGATTCATCGCTCTAACTATTTTCTGTAGTAATATTCCTTCCTCTCCCGAAAAAGGGATTTTATACTGAAAATCCTCTTCACTAAGAAAATCCCCTATAAACATTATCTTTGCTGTTTTACTACCCGCACCCCAGACTATTGATTCTTTTTTGGAAACAACAGGAGTTTCTTTTTTTTGGAACCCCGATATGATATTTGTCAGCTTCTTAAAGCTTTCGGGAACAAATACGTACCCCTCATTTTCTAGAGACTGAAGCGTATTAATTAAGGACTTGGTTATATTCTCCATTTGGGTTTTATTTATAGCAATTAATGACTTTAATTTCAAGATATCCTATGATAAACATAACCTCGTTCTGGTTTTTACTGTGTGACTACGACCGTAAATTTGAGGTGTCTTCATGTTAGATATTCGTTTTATTCGAGCCAATTTGGAAAAAGTAAAAGAAGGTGCTAAGAAAAAACACATCGATATAGATTGGAACCATTTTTCTCAACTCGAACAAGATCGCCTTAGATGTATAGACGAAGTTGATAAACTGAGACAAAAAAGAAACCAAGGTGCCGCTGAAATTCCTACAATACGAGATCATGAGCAAAAACAAAAAAGAATTAAAGAAATGAAAGAGCTTGGTGAACGATTGAAGGAAAAATCCAGCATCTTAAATAATGTTGAATCTGCTTATAATGATATTTTGCTTAATATACCAAACCCACCAAATGATATTGTGCCAACCGGAAAAGATGATAAGGAAAATGTTGAAATATACAAATGGGGAGAAATACCTAAGTTTTCTTTCCCTTTCAAAAGTCATCTCGAACTTGCAGAAGACTTAAACATGATAGACATACCGAGAGCAGTTAAAGTCGCTGGAACCAGAAATTATTTCCTTAAAGGAGATGGGGTTCTCCTTGAGATGGCAGTTATGCGATTTGCAGTGGACCATCTAGTCAAAAAAGGTTTTATCCCCTTTAAATGCCCTGCCCTAGCAAAAGATTCCGCAATGATTGGTACCGGATACTATCCGGGAGGAGAAGAACAGGCTTATCAAATAGAAAGAGATAAACTAAGTTTAATTGGTACCAGTGAAGTACCATTAACATCTATCCACTCCGACGAAATACTCAAACACCAAGATCTACCCAAGAAATATCTTGGAATTTCAGAATGTTACCGTCGGGAAGCAGGAACCTATGGTAAAGACACCAAAGGATTGTTCCGGGTTCATCAATTCCAAAAAGCCGAACAAGTAATAATCTGTGAAAATAGCATTGAAGAATCTGAGAAACATCATCAAATGCTACTTGAAAACGCCAAAGAAATAATGCAACACTTAAATATTCCTTATCGTGTAGTGATTGTTTGCTCAGGAGATTTAGGTATGGGACAAGTTATAAAACATGACATTGAAGCCTGGATGCCCAGTCGAACTAATTACTCCGAAACCCATTCATGTTCCACATTCTATGAATTTCAAGCTAGAAGATTAAAAACTAGATATAAAGATGAGACCGGTAAAACCCAATTTGTCCACACACTGAATAACACTGCGATCGCTTCACCTCGCATTTTAATCCCCTTAATGGAATTAAATCAAAATGAAGACGGTTCTATTACGATCCCAGAAGTGTTGGTTCCTTATATGGGAGGAAAAACCAAAATTCAGAAAACCTCTTAAACGCCCCAAAATTAACTTTTTGAGGGAGTTAATTTAGAAGGCTTTTTTATGAGAATAGCCATTGATGCCAGAATGATCGCACATAATCAAATGCATGGAATTGCACGTTATGTTTACCATTTAATTCTTGAACTATCTCGAATCGATCAAGTAAATGAGTACTATATATTTATTTCTGACAACTCACCTCTTACAAACACAATTCTTCCTACTTCTTTTAAACTTATTACCCTCAAAAGTAAGTTTATTAGTTTAAGAGAACAATTTGAACTACCAAAAGTCTTAAAACAAATAGGTGCCCATTTGTTTCACTCCCCATCCTTTGTAGCACCTCTTTTTTGTCCTTGCCATTTAGTAATGACACTACATGACTTAAATCATTTGGTTCTTCCTCAATATTATACTCTTTTACATAAGTTATATTATCGATTCTTCGTCAGACGATGCATAGAAAAATCAATTCAAATTCTAACAGTCTCAGAGTTTTCAAAAAAAGTTATTGAAAATGCTTTTAAAATTCATACCGACAGAATTATGGTCACCTACAATGGTGTAGCTGATAATTATTTTCCTTCATTTGATTCTCAGACAAAGGCTCTGACTCTTGAAAAATATGATTTACCCGATGAATTTATCTTTTATCTAGGAAACAACAAACCTCATAAAAATGTCTACAACTTAATAGAAGCTTATTGTATTTCTAAATTGGATATTCCATTAGTAGTTTGTTGCCCGGTAGATGTGAAAGTAATTCAATTGGCCGCTAAATATGATAAACAGTATAATTTATATTTTACAAAATTCATAACCGAATCTGATTTACCAATGATTTTAAATAGCGCTAAACTTTTTGTTTATCCATCTACTTATGAAGGATTTGGGTTACCTCCTCTGGAAGCAATGGCATGTGGCACTCCTGTTGTAATATCTAATACCTCAAGTTTACCTGAAGTAGCAGGAGATGCAGCTATTTTTGTTGATCCATTTAACTTAGAAGACATGGCTAAAGGCCTTAGGCAAGGGATTACCAACCATTCTTTAAGAAAGAAACTAATCAATAAAGGAATAGAACGATCTAAGAAATTTTCTTGGAAACAAATGGCTCTATCAACTCTTCAAGTGTATCACAATGGTGTAAAGACAGCATGATTATAGGTATTAATGGCAGATTTTTAATTGCAAGAAAAACTGGTGTTCAACGAGTAGCTCTTAATTTAATTAACAGTGTTACTAAAATGGATAGTAATAACCAATATATCATTTTCACCGGAAAAGATTATCCCAAAGATTTAATAAGGGAAGCCGATAATGTTAAAGTAGTTGTTTCGGCTATCTCCCCTGGTAGTATTTTTCGAAATCATTATTGGGAACAAATTACTTTACCCAAATTGGCCCAAAAATATAATGTTGATATTCTCCATAATCCAGCAAACATTGGTCCTTTATTCTATCGAGGAATTTCGATAGTGAACATTCATGACCTGTGTTTTTTAGTTAATCCAGGTTGGTACAGTCTATCGTTTAGAACTCTGTATAAAACAGTAATTCCTCAAATAGCCGGTTCTACTAAAAGGGTTATTACTAATTCCAACAACTCGAAAAATGATATATTTCAATATCTTCATTGCCCTCCCAACAAGGTTTCCCTAATATATTGGGCCGTAGATGATCTTTTTTTGAAATATAAAAATTTCCTAGATCCTAATTTTCCTTATTCTGACTATATTTTATATGTTGGGTCAGTAGAACCCAGAAAAAATATAGGTCGTCTTCTAACTGCTTATGAACTTCTACGGAAGACCCACCGTCATTTAAAGACCAAGCTAGTAATTATAGGTTGCCCTAACCCGGTATTTAAAGGAGAAAGGTTTTTCATCAAAGAATATACTAATGACATTTCCTTTTTAGGTTATGTTTCCGATAAAGCACTTATTAATTACTATGCACATGCCAGCGTATGTATTTACCCTTCATTATACGAAGGGTTTGGACTTCCTCCCCTAGAAGCCATGGCTTGCGAAACCCCTGTCATTACTTCCAACAAGGCCTCTTTACCAGAGGTAGTTGGAGATGCTGCCTTAACAATTAATCCCACTGACGTTAGGGAAATTTATCAAAGTTTATATCGAATATTAACCGATGAAAAATTACATAACGATTTAATTGCTAAGGGAAGACAACGAATAAAAAAATTTAGTTGGGAAAAGGCTGCAAAATCTACCATACGGGTTTATCAAGAATTATATAAAGAGTACATATATTCATCCGAAAAAAAATTAGTAGGCGCCAGAGTACTAACTCCCAACATGTAATGATTAATTAGTTGATGTAGCCAAATAGTCACATAACTAATTATTGCTCAATTAAATCTTTGGAATGCTGAAATCTATTATAATAATATTTGAGTCCTTTTAAATAGTTGACCCATATAACATTATCATGCCCTTTTATTTGATAGGCAGGTAACTTTTTCTGAAAGATTTCCTGTAAAAGAACAAATTTGGGTATACTGGTTATCTGAGAAAAATCATCCAAGGTCAAACCAGTATTTCCTAAATATGCTTCGGTTAAACCGGTATCTTTCATGTAGCTCACCAGAAAATCCACCAAATGATCAGCATCTGGATTTTTTATCGCATGTAATTGCTCTTTCATTTTTTTCCTCCTGAAAAATCATCATTTGATCATCGACATTAAAAATGACTTCCTTAAAATTAATTCTTTAACTTATTGTAAATAATAGTAAATAACATCGACGACACTTATTGACAAGCTACATAGAGAGGTGATTAATGATTCTTTCCAGCATATATGAAGGAACATTTTTACCAAACCAAATAGAAAAGCTTTTTGCCGCTTGATATACCAGCATAGGTAAGCCATCGATAAAAGGAATACCCTCTTTTATCGATTGAGATACTAAAGTTTTTTGATTTTGAGCATAATCTGAAGACTCATAATAATTATTTCTATATCTAATATCACATATTTTACCAGGAAATCCTTTCATTACTATGGGAACATCGACCGGAATTGTGTTAATTAGCAGTGTATTTGTATCAGAAAAATTAAACAGTCTTTGGTTTAGATTATCAGTATTGTCAATTTGAATCGAAAAAAACTGACAATTTACTTGAGGAAATTGTCGCAATAATTGATCCTTAAGCTTAACAAACTTGCTTTGATTCCTTCCAACAAAAACAAATTCATTACATCCTTCCTCAGCTATAGAATACGCTATTCCCTTGGCTGCACCACCATAACCCCATATAATGGTTTTAGTAGGAAAAGAAGATTGTAAAAATAGAGAATTAATAGCCTGAATAAGTCCAAAACCATCTGTATTATAACCAATAAATGATTTATCTCTAACTAGAACAGTATTAACAGCTCCGGCTTTTTGAGCGGAGACATCAAGTTCATCAAGGTAAGGGATTATTTTTTCTTTATAAGGAATGGTAACATTAAATCCTATATTTTCGGATTTTCGAAAATTTTTTAAAAAATCCGACAGGCTTGAAATAGAAAAATCAAAAATCTGGTATCGCAAAGGAAGCGCATAAAAATCAATAAACAAATTTTGGATATGAGGAGACAGTGAGTATTGAATATTATCCCCAATTATACCTAATAACGGTTCTCGCCCTCTTGGCTCATCAATATTATTTTCCATTCAGAATCCTTAGAAATTAATAATAATCAGATCTGGAGATACTTTCACCTCGCGCTAATATATGTAAGGAGATTTTAGAATAGTTGTCAAATGTTTTATCTTGAATTACTAAAAAATTTTAAGTAATAAACTACCGCTATGAAAATTTTCCATGGTTATGAGCAAATCAAAGAAAGCTTACCTCAATCTATTGTTACCATTGGTAATTTTGACGGAGTGCATTTAGGACATCAATATTTGTTTAACAGAGTTAGAGAAGAAGCTAAAAAAATAAATGGTATCACTGTAGTTTTCAGTTTCTGGCCCCATCCGGCTAAAGTTTTTTCTCCAAACAAGAAATTTCTTTGCATACAGTCTCTTGAACAAAGAATAGCACACATAGAAAAAAGTCAAGTTGATGTCTTAGTTCTCCAATCTTTTAATATTGAATTCTCAAAACTATCAAGTAAAGAGTTTTTATATAATTATATTATTACCCCGCTTAGACCTAAAAAATTGGTATTGGGTTATGATTTTCGATGTGGTTTTAAACAGTTAGGCGATATTAAGAAAATAAAGGAAACAGCAATGCTTCATAAAATTGACGTCATCAGCGAGCCAGCTTTCAAAATAGATGGTGAAATAGTATCTTCTAGAGGAATTCGAGATAACCTGGCCAATAAACAACTTAATAAAGCCAAGAAACTACTGGGAAAACCATATAGATTTGAAGGAACTGTAATAAAAGGACTAGAAAGAGGCCGTACACTTGGGTTTCCAACCGCCAACCTGCAAGGCGATATTGATATATGTTTACCAAGGGGTGTTTATATCGCCAAAGCTATCTATAAAGATCAATCTTATTTATGTGTTGTAAATATTGGACAAGCACCTACATTTGACAAAAAAAGTGAAACCATTGAAGCTCATTTACTAAACTTTGATAAAGACATTTATAACGAAAAATTAAGTTTAGATTTCATCGAATTTCTTCGATTGGAAAAACGGTTTTCTAGTCCTAATGAATTAATCAAACAAATAAAAAAAGATATTTTAAGAGCCAAAACATATCAACAGTGAACACCAAAATTTTGTATGATCTAACACTCTAAAATAACCTATATTTCCCTACGAATTCTAAACGTTTTAAAGTTTTTATCTATCTAGCCGATTATCTAAACAAACGAAGTAATATAAAAACAATCTTCATTTTTAGTGAGGTTTGCATGAAGAAAAAACTTTTTTCAATTGTATTATTTTTGGGCATCGTCATTGGTGTAGGGGGTTGTGAAGAAGAAAAGGCTAGGCCTAGAACCCGGTATCCTACTACATCCGGTCAAGATTTGACCTACGGTTCTCAATACGGAAGACCTTATGGTTCTTCATACGGTAGCGGCTATCAATATAGCAACCTTACTATTTGGGGAGCAACCAAAAATGCAGTTACTCAACAAGGGGTGACAATTAGTTGGAGTTACCGTCCCAACAATTACCAAGGTGGATTTACCATCAGAATAGACAACAACACCAATTCCCTCTTTACTCAAGCCGCTTATAATAATCAATGGAGCAGTTATTCTCAAGGAACCACTTCATCATACTCATCCGATGGAAAAGGGCAACAATTACTTACTTTTAATTCTGGAATTAGACCTACTGTGGGAACCACCTATAGAGTGACTATTACCGCAACTCAATATAGTACCAGAACCACTTCATTAACCTTGGATTTTAACAATAGTAATTTATGGGGAAGCTATGGTACTTACGGTACATATGGCAGCAGTAGTACATATCCGGGTAGTAGCAGTACATATCCAGGTACGTCCACCTATCCAACTAGTGGATACAACCCTAATGTATATAATGGATATTATAATTGCAATTCTCTTGGAGGAGTAGGTGGATCTCCTTATGGTATGCCAGCTGCACAGGGATCTGACACTATTACCGGTATTCAACAACCTCCCTCCACTATGCCCTATATTCCTCCCAGACCGGCTTGTCGTCAAAATATTTATCCTAGCTATCGTTGTTTAGGGGCTAGTGTAGGAGCTACTTATTGTAATTCCAGTTATTACAATTCATTATCCTCACGAGGATGTAGAACCTGCGGAACTTTAGTTCGACCAACAGGTACTGGTGGATCCTATCGAGGGGAAAGAGAACCCATGTCCGCATGGTCCAAGCTTCTTTTAGGCGCTGCTGCTATTGGAACAGGGTACCTAATATACAGAAGTGCAAGATCTAACTTAGTAGCAGAAAAAAAGACAGCTAATTTAGTAGCTTCCACAGTAAATAAACCCCAGGTACCGTATTTTAAATTCGATACTCAACCCATTGATGATAAGACAGGCTTTCTAATCGCGACACCATATAAAATATATAACGGCGCCGACGGAGCATCCTTAGATCCTGACATTACGGCCCTTTTAAAAAGAGAATATATTAGTAATAAAATATTAAATGATGCCTCTGCTACACCAGACAGTCCCTTACATCAAGAATTATCCCGAATAAGCACTGAAATTAATGCTTTACCATATGTTTTTATTGAAACAAAAGATGCTTTTGCTGATTTTAAAACAGTCTTTTCCCATCCTATTATCAAATTTACCTTTGGTCTTCGTGATGATCAACCAGAGGGACTCGATGACGGTACTGTAGCTTTTTACCAAACAGGTTCTTTTCGGATTGTAAACCCATATCATACCATTATTTCAAATAAATCTTCCCCAGGTGATATTTTTCATAAAGATAATGGGGGAGCTAAATTGTTTTACCGTTTTTATGCTAATTCAGCTTGGCAAGGTCAAACTATCCAAGGGCAACAAATGCTCGACCAACACCCTAAATTCGATATTATTTTTGGCGAAACGGCCGAAGCAGGAGTTTCAAGCATTAGGGCCTTTATAAATTGCTTGGGTTATGTATGTACGGCCAATTAACACTTAAATTAATATAGGACGGGAAAATATGAATTACTTAAAATCCAAAATATCGTTTAACAAAGTGTCTATCCTATTATTTCTTTTAGTAACATCCATCTTACTGGCTCAATGCAAAAAAAGTGTTCCTCAAGGGGATATCAAAGGCGTTGATCTTGATTTAATGTCTGACACTGACGTAATAGCAAAATTTGATAACCTTTTAGTAGATGATTGTCATTTCATGATTCAACTTGAATCAGTAAAAGTAAATAAGATAGCTATGCCTGCCCATATGTACAACCTTTTTGTTAGTGGTGACTCAACCTTAATCAACATGGGAGGATGTTCAGATTCAGCTGAAGCCTCTAATAAAAATTGTATTATTGAAAGTTCTTCAACCCACAACTTATCCGATTGGTTTCCCAGTGTCATGCATGCCAAAATTATTAATTTGGACTTTGATAATTCAGACTGCAAAAGTGTGATGTCAGATTATTCATTTAATCTTGCCACTGCTGGTGTTAGACCAGATAAAGACATGGCTCCTGTAGAGGTAGCAACCGTAATGATGTACCAAAAAGGAATTGCCAGAAAACCCGAGAAGGCTGTTAGTGATTCTAGATACCGGGTTTTCTTTGCTGATACTTTCCCAATTGTATTAAAATTAACCTTGGACCAAAACAATAATTTAGTTATTGATAACCTTGAGAAGCGAATAGATACAGAATCTGACGACCAATCAGAAGAAGGAACAATACCAACTGCCATCAATATTGCCGGAGCTGACTTTTCTAAATGTACGCCTTTGCTTGACGATTCCCAAGCACCAATAAATGACAGCAGCAATAATCCTATCCAAGACTGTTCAAGAGCGATACAAACAAATGAAGGTATATTTAGCTTGAAAAACACCGAAGAACGAGCATATCCGAACGTAGTAGAAGCAGAATCAGGATTAATATTTTAATGGGCGATGTTCAAAAACTGTGATACCATTTTCTCATGGTCTTAAAGATAGCATCTATTTTTATTTTATTATCATTTTTTCTGTTAGGATGCCATTCTCAAACCTCACAAAAGACAGCCCCCCCGTTGATCCAAACAACAAAATCAAAGAACCTCAAAGGCTCTAAAAGTAAATATTCAGGGCTCTATTATCATTACATGCTGGCAGAATATGAGGCTTTAAAAGGAGATTACACCAAGAGCATTGAGCAATTTGAAAAAGCGCTACAATACCAACCCTCTTCATATCGTATAAAACTTAAACTATTAAAATTATATATCTCTAGCGGAGTTTTTGATAAGGCCTCTGATTTATTATCACAGTTAAGTAAAAAAGACCGTGCAAAGACTGAAATTAAATATTTACAAGCTACTCTTTACGTTACTCAAAAAGAATATGATGAAGCTATCAAATTCTTAAAACAATTAATTAAGCATCACCCTAAATACGAAAATGCCTATATTTTATTAGCAGGTTTGTATGAAGCAACCAAACAAGAAAAACTACAACTTGAAACTTATTACGCATTATTAAAAAATGTCCCCTCATCATATTTAGGAGAAAAACAACTTGGAGATTTTTTTCTATTTAAAAAGGACCTTGATAAGGCCCTTTTGTATTTAAACCGTGCCCTAAAAAAAAATCCTAAGGATCTCAACCTACATGTCTCTTTGGGACTTGCTTACGAACAACTTAATCAATTCGAAACAGCACTGGGCTTCTATGAAACAGCATTAAATTACAACAGGAACAATGCATTACTCTTAGAAAAAGTAATTAACCTATACTTAAAATCTGGGCAAAAAAAGGCCGCCTTAAAGGCATTACAACGCTTAGCATTATTACTTCCAGAGAATAAAGAGGTCATCCTTAAGATAGCCCTAATTTATTTTGAGCTGGAAGATTATGATCAATCAGAAAAATTTCTTTCAAAAATTGTTGTAGGACGGGAAAAAGAAAACGAACAATTACTTTACTATTACGGAGTCGTTCTAAGACATAATAAGAAATATAAGAAATCCTTATCCTATCTTAAAAAAATTTCCAATAAATCAGACTATTACATCGGAGCACTGAGTCATCAAACCAGGATTTATCGTTGGTTAAACAGGCTTGATATTGCCGAACAACTATTACAAGATAAAGAAAAATATTTTAAAGATAAACCTTTGTATACTGAACTAATGGCGGGCATTTATGCTGAACAAAGCAAATTTACTAAAGCGATTGAATTACTGAAAGAATATTCTACCAAGTTTCCTAAAAATGTTCGGTTAGCTTTTTTACTGGGTATCTATTACGACAAATGGAATTTTAGACAAAAATGCATTACTCAAATGAAAAAAACTATAGAAATTAATGAAAAATACGCTCCCGCCTTAAACTATCTAGGATATTTATATGCTGAAATGGGTAAAAATTTAAAGCAATCGTATGATTTAATTAAAAGAGCCCTAGATATTGAGCCAGAGAATGGTTATTACTTGGATTCCATGGGTTGGTATTACTACCAAATAAATGATAATAAATTAGCCCTCAAATACTTACTAAAAGCATTGGATAAATTTCCTCAAGAGTCAGTCATATTGAGCCATTTGGGAGATCTATATTTGAAAATGGGACATAGCTTAGATGCTCTTAACTATTATCGAAAGGCGATCAGTTATGAGCGAGATTTTAAATCACTCAAAACCATTATTCATAAATACGAATCCTTAAGAACAAAAATCGATTAATTATTATGATACCTAGAAAAAGAACATCGATATTGTTTTTAACAGTAATCTTGATCACAAACTCTTTTGCTTGCACCACAACAACACCCAAATTCTTTGACTATGAAAAATTGCACCCGGTTTCTCCTTTACAGGCACAAATTCTTAAGAAAGAACTACAAAATATTTTTCATAAAAGAAAAACGGTTCCTCCGGTATCCACTCTTAAAGGGCTGTTAGATCTTAAAGTTACTGAAGACAAGGAATCAAAACTAGAAGAGGTGTTTGATATTGAGGCTGCTATTTATATAGACACCCCTAACAAACTGCGATTAGATATGTTTTCCCCCTTCGGCAATATTTTACGTAAAACTCTTTTTCTTGAAAACCGTTTAATAATTACAAATCCTTCTAAAATGAAGACGGAATGTTTTGAATTGAATTTTTCTCAACCTATTGAAATATTAGGTGTAGAGTTACTGCCAAAACAGCTCTTTTCTGCTCTAACAGGTAATATCTATTTTGATAACAAATGTATCTTTCTAGATAATATTGATGTATATCAACTAAATAACTCAAATCAATTTCTACTTCGTCAAAAATGTACAACTGAACCTCAAAATTACATGATTGAATATTATTTTAATATGAATCATAAAACTTTAAATGGTATACTAAAATATATTGAAATTGATGGTAAATATTCATTCTATAGTAGTTATCAGTTCCTTAAGTTCAAGGAATTTGAAAGAGCCTCTATCCCAATTGAAATTATAGCGCAATTTAAAGGAAGAAATGTATCTTTTCATACTAAGTATAAACAAGTTGCTTTTAACAGCACCCTTGATAAAAATATATTTAGATTGAGTGAAAAAATAAAAAAACATTGTAAACTATGATCAATCACGGTTTAGAAGTAAGACAACTATCGGTTTCATTCAATTCTCGACGAAAAAAAATTATTGCGGTTGATGACATATCCTTCCATATTCCTAAGGGGCAAGTATTAGGAGTTGTTGGAGAATCCGGCTCTGGCAAAACAGTAACCGCTTTGTCATTACTTAGGCTTTTTACTCCATCAATGAACGCTCAAATATACGCTCGAAATATTATGTTAAACGGTAGATCAATTTATGATCTATCCGAATCAGAAATCAATAAAATCCGGGGAAGAGAAATATCCTTTATCTTTCAGGAACCAATGACCGCACTCCATCCTTCATTCAAAGTAGGGTATCAAATCCAAGAAAGCATTTTGCTCTCAAGACATATGGAAAAAGAAGAAGCAAAAAATATAGTTCTCCAATTCCTACAAATGGTAGAATTAAATAACTGTGAACATATTTATAATCAATATCCATTTGAATTAAGTGGAGGGATGAGGCAAAGAATTATGATAGCTATGGCACTGGCTTCTAATCCTTCCTTATTAATTGCAGACGAACCTACAACTTCCTTAGATATTTTAGTCCAAAAAGAGATATTATCCTTATTAAAAAAGTTACATAAAATACGAAACCTAACAACATTATTTATTACCCATGACATTAGCGTAGCAAACAAAATTTCAGACTTAATTATGATCATGTATGCTGGTCGTATATGCGAATTTGGAACCAAAGAAGATGTCCTACATAATCCTATTCATCCATATACAAAATCTCTATTAAACTCAGTACCTACCTTGGAAAATAATAAAACCCGCTTCCCCTTAATAGATCAAAAAGAGTTTTCTTCACTAAACAAAGGCTGTTCATTCTATATACGATGTCCTCAAAGAACTACATCTTGCGATAAAGCCAGACCTCGACTCTTAAAAATGAATGACTCCAAAAATCGAAAGGTTAGTTGTTTTTTATATGAATAATTAGAAAAGAGTACATCAAATGCTAAAAGTAGAAAACCTAACCAAAAAATTTAAAAATAAAATCAACAAAAATAGCCAAGAAAACAAAAAGTATAAAAAACACACTGTTGTCGCTGCTAATAATATCCATTTACAAATCAAAAAAGGAGATGTTTTAGGCTTAGTCGGTGGAAGTGGTAGCGGTAAATCAACACTGGGTAAATTGATTTGCCAATTAATAGAACCAGATAAAGGAAAAATTTTTTGGCAAGATAACTTGATATCCAAAATGAACTCTAAAGAACGATCTCAAATGCGCCCTAAAATTCAAATGATCTTTCAAGATCCATTGGCATCATTGGATCCAAACCAAAAAATAAAAGATGCTATCTGGGAGCCGATTCAAATCAACCAATCTTACCCTACATCCCAAAAAAATGACATGATCAGCAAAGCCCTTTTTTCTGTCGGTTTAGAAAAATCTTTAGCCGATAGATTTCCCAAGGAGCTTAGTGGTGGACAACGACAGCGAGTGTGTATTGCTAGAGCACTAATATTAAAACCAGATTTATTAATTGCTGATGAACCGGTAAGCTCACTGGATGCCTCAGTTCAAGCTGAATTGTTGAGCTTACTTAAAAGATTAAATACAAAACATAACTTAACCATGCTTTTTATTTCTCATAATTTAGCAATTGTTTCTTTTTTATGTAATAAAATAGCTGTTATGAATCAGGGATATATAGTTGAACAAGGACTCACCGAAGATATCTTTCATCGGCCCCAAGATCCCTATACCCAAAAACTTATTCAAGCATGTACCTTTTGAAACCTGATAAATTAGTGTAAAATATAATAAAAACTAAAACATAAGATTCTGACCATCAAATACAAATGCGTATTAATGATAATTTTTATTATTTTTACCAAACTAAGAACCAAAATGATAAAGACTTTAATATTTACAATTATCGCCTTTGTAATCATCCAGTGCCAAGATGATGATAGTTTAAAAAAGGAAGAAGGAACAAGCCAAGGTGTAAAGCAATTTACTGGATACACATCTGTTCAATTTAATGTTGCAGATCTATTTATATCTAATCCCAGTCTGATAAAAAACTTAAGATCTCCAAACAACAACACTTACCTGTTCAAAGCTGAAAATTTCCAGGAAAATACTTCTACCTTAAACCCTATGACGATTAGAAGCGAATCACAAAAGGATGTAACATCCGCCACCATAAGTAGTCAGAAATTACAAAAAGGCTCGTTTAAAATTCTTGTAAAAAACGTGGACCAAAATGATTTTATCAAATTCACCATCATTGATGATAGTGAACCAGAAAAAGACTTATTGACAACCATAGCTTCTTCAAAACTAAACAATAATGATACTATTTCCTTAAATATTTCTTCTACAGTTATCACCAAATTGATGACTAATAATTTGAATCTGTTTAATCAGAAATCTATTTTATTCTTTGAAAAAGCAAGTAACTACTTATATCAGGAAGAAAAGGAAAATAAATATATCATAAGTCAATTAGAATTATCTGCTCCTTCTAAAATTTTACTATTAAAATATTTAACTGCAAACCAGATAACAACTGACAGCATCCTTCAAGGAAAGATTTTTGGATATATAAGTTCAATGGCAAAATCAACCGCTGAAGCCTTATATATTAGTAGTCCTAGCACCAATGACTATATGATTTCTTTTTCAATATTTCAAACCTTGCAAGATTTTAATACCAATTTAGAATTAGAATATAATTCTTTTATGGATATTATCTCAAATTATACTCCTGAAATTACCGATAGAACTTTACTAGACAAAATTGAAGCGCCTAAATTCATTTCTAACTCTATTTATCTACTTGATCAACGTCTTAAAACTTACATAATAGAAACTATATCAGAAACACCCATAAAATCCTGTAAAACAGATTCCATTTTAATAAACGAAGATTGTCAGCCTATAAAATCTTGTGATGAAGATAGTGTATTATGGGATCCCCTAATTAATTCCTGTGTCATAATCAACGAGGACCTTCCCTTAGTTAACACTAACTCTTCCAGCTCAAAGATTGCTGAAGATATTAATATAACAAGTTTCACAGTCACACTATCTCGTCCAAGCTTTGCTGATGTCTCTGTTGATTTCACCCTTACTGAGGAAACTTTATATACGATAGAAAACTATTCGACCGAAAATGACGAAATACTTCATAATATGCATGATGGCTCCGTTACAATAGCTGCAGGAGACATCGCAACAACAATAATTTTCAATGTCTTCAATACAGACGAATATCAACCCGATCAAAAGCTTTCCATCCAATTACATGATCCTATTAATGCTGAACTAGGAGAAAATATCCAGTATGACATCATTATAGAAGACACAATTAGCGATAAAACCGCCGTCACTATGGCCGCCGATGATCTTACTGAACAATCAATATTAGGTGACAATAACAGTTTAAACGAAATAACCAGTAATTTAATATTACCTGCTTCAGGACTTTATGAAACCAGTATAACCTGGACACTGCCATCATATATTCAAAAGGGAGGAACTGTCAATAGACCAAGCTATTTAAAAGGCGATCAAACCGTCGTTATAAAGGCTGTTATTGCTAAAGGAAGTTCTCAAACCACAAAAGAATTTACCCTTACCCTAATCAAAAACGAAATGACTGACCAGGAAGCTGTTTCTCTGGCCACAGATGATATTTCCAACTCACAGATATTAGCTAATAATTCATCCTGGGATAATATTCTATCCAATTTGACTTTTCCAACAAGCGGCCTTTGGGAAACTAGTATTAGCTGGGAAACTGATAGTACTTCCATCATAACAAATGATGGGGTTGTAACAAGACCAGCTTATAATGTTAGTAATATGTCTATCATTATAACCGCAACCATTTCCAAAGGTCCTGAACAAAAGACCAAAACCTTTACAGCAATAGTAATAAGATCCCTACCACCATTAATTATTACCGAAGTGTTTTCAGGTACCGCTCCAGATAATGGTTGGGTGGAAATATATAATACCACTGATGTATCTATAACCTTAAGTAATTATAAAATTCGTTCTTGTAGTGACGCCACTGAAAACTGCAACTCCAACTCAACCGAAACTTTTACCTTAACATCTCCCTCCCCTTCTGATCCCAATATAGCTATCGGTTCCAACCAATACATGCTGATCCATCCCTATAATGATGAGACAGCCGGAGAAACAGATCTTTATATTGATGGATTAAATTTATTAAAGAAAAAAGATCTTGCTGAAATTATAGAAATATCATCCAATAAAACTATTGATTATGTAAGATGGGACGACGACACATATAATGGCAATGCTCCCAACCCCATTACCGGATCTTTTAATGAATCAGTAAACATGGATAGTGCTAATTATGGAACTTCCATAGGTAGAAAATATCCTTTAACCGACCAAGATACCGCTGAAGAATGGATATTCTATCAACACTCCACTCCAGGAGGACCCAATCCCACATATCTTCCCATAGATGAAACCGATTCTGATAATGATGGAATCTCTGATGAAGATGAACAAAACACTTACCAAACTGATCCTAACATATCTGATACTGATGGAGATGGTTTCAGCGATGGACAGGAAATATTAGATGAGGGAATTGCCGGAATTAACATCAAAGCATTAGGAGCAAATCCACTGGTTCGTGATATTTTTATGGAAATAGATTACATGGCTAATCCCGCGGGAGAAGAAAATTCCGCGACTGACACCACCATTAGCGCAGGCAGCCTCAATTTAAGAAAAGCAGCATTAGACAAAGTAAAAGCTGTATTTGATAATTATGATCCAACAGGAGATGACAACACCTATCCCATCAAAATACACTTCGATGTAGGTGATAAATTTGATCAAAGTGAGGGGATAGATTCCGCTGACTATGACCTGGGCGGAGGAAATGAAATTCCTTTTTATAACTGTATCAATTTAGGTCCTAAAGCCGATTGTGCCGCTGACCATTACGAATTAAAACAACAAAATCACGATCTTAACCGCCGATTTGTCTTTCATTATTTTATAATGGGATGGTCCCAAAGTACTAATGGCTCAATAACAAATTCCAGTGGTGGTTTAGGTGAACTAAATGGAAATGACGCCATTATTACCATCAACAGTACCGAAACCGATGAGACTTTCATAACTAATCGACAAGCAGCTGTTATTTTGCATGAACTTGGACATAATCTCGGGCTAAAACATGGAGGAGATGTAGATCTGGGATACAAACCAAATTATGTAAGCACCATGAATTATCTCTATTTAAACAATGGACTTGACACTGACAATGACGGAGATGTTTTTTATTTCGAATATGATTATACCAAGAAAAATGGTGGTCCATCTGGTACGGTTCAGGATTTAGATTTAGGTCCTTATAACAGTGACTTTGTGATAAATTTTTCCCAAGGATTAAACAATACTATCAATGAAGCCTCATTAAATGAAGAAGTTGGTTGGGCCGGGGTCGAAATAGATTTTAATAATGATGATACAATTACAACTGGCAGTACAATTACTGTAAATATAAATTCCAAAGATCAATTAACGGGATCTGATAACGATACCACCGATGATAATATGGAGGATGTTGATGACTGGAACATTCTTGATTTGGCGTTTCAAAAATATTTGCCCAGTCAATCTACCGGAAAATTTAGAGAGATCGATGATAGGCAACCTATTGCCAAAGAAAAAAAATTCTAGATTAACAATAACAAGTGGCAATAATTTATGTCAAAGCTTTATATATTTTTGATGATTGCATTTTCAACTACTCAATGTAGCGATGATGAAAAAATAGAAAGAAATAATAATGCACAAATTAAAGGTTCTTGTAAAACCAACGAAGTAATGATCAATGGAAACTGCCAAGGAAAAAAAACCTGCACAGAAAATGAAGAAAGAGATCCTGAAACTAATACCTGTTCCCCAATAGAAAATAAACCCCTTCCTACCGTCAATATTTCTACACCCGATTTAAACATACTTGAAGATATCGAAACGATCAGTATTTCTGTAACGCTGTCTCAAGCAAGTTTAGATGATATTTCTGTTCCTTTTACCGTAACTAAAGATACAATACCAGCTCTTACCTATCACTCAAACGATAATAATACATATTATGATCTACAAGATGGTTCCTTTACTATCTCTGCTGGAGAGACTACCTCCTCCATTACATTTAATGTATATAATACTTCCGAATATCAAGCTGACCAGAAATTAACAATTGAACTAGATACCCCAACTTATGCAACCTTAGGAGAAGACACTCAATTAATAGTAGTTATTGAGGACACCATTACTGACGATACAGCAACCAATACTGCCGCGGACGAACTCACGGCTCAATCAATATTGGCTGACAATAGCGCTCTCGACAACATTACAAGCAGTCTTGTATTACCCTCCTCTGGCAACTATGAAACTAAAATCACCTGGAGCTTGCCATCTTCCGTCCAATCAGGGGGAAACGTTACTAGGCCCAGTTATTCTGACGGAAATAAAACACTTACAATAACTGCTACTATAACCAAAGGAGATGCTCAAACTTCAAAAGATTTTACTCTTACTATCATAAGAAATGATCCCACTGATCAAGAAGCTGTTTCCTTAGCTTCCTCAGACTTAACAGATTCCCAGGTTCTAAATAACAATTCCTCTTGGAGTAATATATTGACTGACCTTAACTTCCCCACCAGTGGTTCTTGGAACGCCAGTATTAACTGGTCAACCAATAACTCCGCAATTGCTTCAGATGGAGGTATTACTCGACCAGCCTTTGATGCTAGTAATGTATCTGTCGAAGTAACTGCAACCATTACTAGAGGTTCAGCAGAAACTACCAAATCTTTTAATGCTACAGTAATATTGAGTTTACCTCCTTTAATGATTACTGAAGTTTATGGAGGACAGGCCTCCAATGATGGATGGGTCGAAATTTATAATACTACAGATGTATCTATAACTCTAAGTAATTATCAAATTAGAACATGTACTAATTCCTATCCTTGTCAATCAACTCAGAGTTTTACCATTTCTTCACCTTCCCCATCAGATCCTAACATTGCCATTGGTTCTAAGCAATATATGCTTATTCATCGACGGGATGATGAAACAGCCGTTGAAACCGATATTTACCTGGATTCAATTGTTTTTTCATACTTTCATGATCTGGCTGAAATAACAGAAATATCATCAAGTAAAACCATTGATTATGTAAGGTGGAGTAATAGCGATTATACTGGTTCTTCTCATCCAGATCCAACCACCGAAAGTTTTACATTTACAGGATCAGTATTAATGAATAATTTTAATTATGAGACTTCTATCGGCAGGAAATTCCCCTTACCAACAACAGATACAAATAATGCGGATGAATGGATGTTTTATGATCATGCCAGTCCAGGAGGCCCTAACCCTACTTATCTGCCTATTGCTAGTGGAACCGACTCTGATGGTGATGGTTTGTCAGATGATGACGAGGATAATGTTTACAATACTGATAAAACCAGGTCAGACACTGATGGAGATGGTTTTAGCGACGGACAGGAAGTATTAGATGAAGGCATTGCCGGTATTAATATCAAGGCATTAGGTGCCGATCCACTAAAGAGGGATATTTTCTTGGAAATAGACTACATGGCTAATCCTGCAGGTGTTACAAATAGCGATACTGATACAACAACAAACACCAACTGTTTCATCTTACGAAAAGCAGCCTTAGATAAAATAAAAAACGTTTTTGATAACTACAATCCCGCTGGTGACACCAATACTTATTCCATTCAAATCCATTTTGATGTAGGTGATTTATTCGATCAAAGTGATGGGATTGACCCTAATGATTACGACTTAGGAGGAGGAAATGAAATTCCATTTTATAATTGTATATCACTAGGTCCCAAAGATAATTGCGCTTCAGATCATTATGCCCTTAAGCAACAAAACCATGATCTTAATCGACGGTTTATCTTCCACTATTTTATAAGAGGATGGTCACAAAATACAGATGGTTCAACAGGTTCAAGCGGACTAGCCGAACTAGGAGGTAATGATGGAATTATCACCGTCAACAGCGACCTTTCAAATGAAAACTATTGTACCAATGTTCAAGCATCTACTATATTCCACGAACTTGGGCATAACATGAATTTACAACATGGAGGCAATGAGTCTCTTAATTATAAACCTAACTATGTGAGTACTATGAATTACCTTTATCAACTTAACGGACTCGATACCGATAACGATGGAGATATCTTTTACTATGCCAATGAATATACTAAGCAGAATGGACCAAACTTAAGCGATTTAGATATAAGTCCTTTTTCCAGTGATTTTGTAATAAACTTTTCATACGGCACAAACAGTACTTTAGATGAGTCTTCTTTAAACGAAGCAAATGGTTGGGCTGGGACTGGTATTGATTTTAATAACTCTGATTCAATAAGTGGTACTGTTTCTTCCAACATAAATCCCCTTGATCAATCATCTGGTTCATCTAATACAACTACTAATGACAGTATGGCCGATGTAGATGACTGGAACATCTTAGATGTACCGTTCCAAAAATATTTTACTAGTACTACTACCGGTAGATTCGAAGAAAAAGACGACCATCAGAAATTGTCTGAAATTTGTATTTCAGTGCCTCCAGATTCTAAATAAATGAATAAGAGATGAGATTTACCGTCACATATTGACCAAAAACAAAGATAGTACTTACAAAGACAATACTTCGTTCTCTTTACTGGATACTAGCTTTTCGATTTTATTAGTTGATTCTGTTACGAGTTCCTGGATCTTGTCTGACAATTTTTTGGCATCATCCTCTGACAATTCTTTACTCTTTTCCAATGCTTTTACATCAGATAAGGCATTCTTACGGTGTCTACGGATTGATATTTTTGCTTCTTCACCTTGTTGACGTATACTTTTAGCTATTTCTTTTCTTCTTTCTTCGGTCAATGGAGGAATAGGAAGGCGAATAATATTTCCATCATTATTAGGTGAGATCCCTAAATTGGCTGCATGAATAGCTTTTTCAATTTCTCCTAACACACTTTTGTCATAAGGTTGTAGGATTATCATTCTAGGTTCAGGAACATTTATGGTAGCTACTTGATTCAAAGGAACATTACTACCATAATATGGAACAGTTATTCCATCTAATATAGAGGGAGAAGCCCTACCAGTTCTTACCTTGGCTAATTGATTAGTAAAAGCGTCAATGGTGTTTTGGCCAGAAGTTTTTAAGTCATCAAGCACCTTATCCATAGTGTTATCCTCCTAAAATTGTTCCTACACTTTCACCCAATATAACCCTTTTTATATTACCCTTGGTAAACAAATTAAATACGTGTATTGGCAATTTATTTTCCATACACAACGACAAAGCCGTGGTATCCATAACCTGCAATCCTTTATTTATGGCATCTATAAATCTCAATTCTTTATAGAATTCTGCATCTTTATTTTTTAAAGGATCTTCGCTGTACACACCATCTACTTTGGTTGCTTTAAAAATGGCTTCGGCATGTATCTCTAAAGCTCTTAGAGATGCGGCCGTATCGGTTGAAAAGTAAGGATTTCCTGTTCCGGCTGCAAAAATAACCAATCTTTTTTGACTTAAATGTCTTACAGCACGTCTGCGGATGTAAGGTTCAGCAATTTCCTTCATGTCTATAGCAGTTAAGACTCGAGTATCAGTATTGAAATGGTTTTCAAGAACTTCCTGTAAAGCTATACAATTCATAACAGTGGCAATCATTCCCATATAATCAGCAGTCGCTCGATCTAAACCTTCTCTACTAAGTTCTTCACCACGATAAATATTTCCACCACCAATAACAATACCAACCTCGACCCCTAAATCATATATGTCCTTGACCTCTGAGGCTATCTTTCGTAGTGTTTTAACACATATACCAAACGGTTGATCCCCTACCAGAGCTTCGCCGCTTAGTTTTAACAAAATTCTTTTATATTTGGGCTTAATTGACATTATTTTGTAAGAGAAGCAACCTCATCAGCCAAACTTTGCTGTTTCTTCTCAATCCCTTCTCCAAGTTCATAGCGAACAAATCTTTTTATTTCTACAGTTGTTTGAAATTGATTCTTCGCCTCTTTTAAAACATCATTAATTGATTTTTTATCTTCTTTAACAAAAGGCTGATCTAATAAACATACATCTTTATAATATTTTTGCAACTTACCTTCTACAATTTTGTCCAAAATATTTTCGGGCTTCCCTTGATTAGCTAATTGCTTCTTATAAATGGCTTTTTCTTGTTCTATTATTTCAGCGGGTACTTCATCAGATGTTTTATATAAAGGTTTAGCAGCAGCAATATGCATACAGATATCTTTAGAAAAACTATAAAACTCCTTTGATTGCTTTAAATCTTCATCTTTGGTTTCAAACTCAACAATCACGCCTATCCTTCCATTACCGTGTGTATAGCTATTTACATAACCTTTTTCTGAACAACCAACTTTTGTAAAACGCCTTAAAGATAAATTTTCTCCAATAGAAGCAATAGCATTATCTAAAACATTCTTATTTGTTTTAGAATTATCATTCAAAGATGGTGTAGAAAGAAAAGCTTCTACATCTTGATAATCATTATTAGCTATTTGAGTTAAAAAATCATTGGTTAATACTTGAAATTGTTCGTTATTTGCTACAAAATCTGTTTCACAGTTTAACTCTAGAATAACAGCCTTATCAAAATTCTCTCCTAATGTGATCCCAACAACTCCCTCACTAGCAACACGTCCAGCCTTTTTCTTAGCGGCAGCTAAACCTCTTTCTCTAAGAAAGAGAACAGCTTTATCAAAATCTCCATTTGTCTCTACAAGAGCTTTTTTACACTCCATCATTCCTGCTCCAGTAGATTCTCGCAAGCTTTTAACTTGCCCTGCACTTATTTGCATATCTCTATCCCCCAATATCTATAAAATATTATTTAGCTATTCTGATATTCCGCCTTCTTCAGTTCTTACACTGGCTACATCTTCTTGTAATTTTTCAACTGTTACAGAACCCGACGAATCGTATTGGATATCAGTTCCCTCTTCTTTAGCCTTTTGTAAATCTTTTTGCTTTCGTCCTTGCCTCCCCTGAATACACGCTTCCGCAATTGTATTGGCAAAATATGAAATTGATTTAATTGAATCATCATTTCCTGGGATAACAAAATCTAAATCATCAGGAGAACAGTTGGTGTCTGCTATACCAACTAAAATTAACCCTTTCTTTTTAGCTTCCTTAGCAGCAATATGTTCTTTTTGAGGATCAAAAACTACCATAATTTGAGGAACTTCTTCCATTTCCTTAATACCACCTAGATTATTTTCTAATTTAACTCTAATTCTTTCTAACCGTACTGTCTCTTTTTTGGGTAATGAATCATAGGTTCCATCTTCTTTCATTGTTTCAATTCGTTTAAGTTTTTCAATGGTATTCTTTATCGTATCAAAATTAGTGATCGTACCACCTAACCACCTATAATTTACATAGTACATCCCACACCTTTTTGCCTCTTCAGCTATGATACTTTGAGCTTGTTTTTTGGTACCAACAAACATCACATCAGCCCCTGAACGAACTTTTTGTTCAATAAACTCAAGGCAATCTTTTAATAAACCAACTGTTTTTTGTAAATTAATAATATGAATTCCATTTCTCTCACCAAAAATATATGGCTTCATTTTGGGATTCCACCTGGAAGTTTGGTGACCGAAATGTGCTCCGGTTTCTAAAAGTTGTTTCATTGAGATTTGTACCGTCATTTTCTCTCCTTAAATCAAATGGTTAAGGTTAAAACGTCCACCTTGCCAATATACCCTCTAGATTCCGCCTAAAAAACGCAATATCTGGTTAGTATCAAAAAAAATTCCTCGTCTAACCAACATGTTATGCCTCGGCTACACGCCCCGGTCATTTTTTTCTCACTGCCTTGATCTTGCACTTTTTAGACAGAATCTAATTACTTTAATATGCTTATTATCGCGGGCATACACCTTAACAACAAAGTGTGCGTCAATAAGTCAGCACTTCTAACTAGCATAAAAAGATAGTTAAAATCAACCATATTAACCACAACATTTTTTATATTTTTTTCCACTACCACAAGGGCAGGGCTCATTTCTTCCTATTTTTTTCTTTTTTATGGGCTGTTGAGGTTTATCAGCTCCTTGCGAAGCTCCATCACTATACACCAATTCTTCTTCTTGTTTTTTCCTTCTAGGAGGTATAAAGCCTTCTTCTATAGAAGGGATCTCTCTATCAGATTCATCAGCTACTCTAGGAGGTTCCATGCAAACAAGCATCTTGCTTGCTCTTTCTTCAATTCTATCAATTAGATCGCTAAACATATCAAATGAATTTTTTTTATATTCAATTAATGGGTCCCTTTGAGCATATCCCTGTAATCCGATACCTTCTTTTAGTTGATCCATTGTATATAAATGGTCCTTCCATAAACCATCAACTGTTTCTAACATTACCCATCTTTCTACCTGACTAAAGGCTTCCTCCCCTACTTGTTTTTCCTTCTCATTATACGCTTCAAGGCATTTATTAGTAATATGATCTTTAATACTTTCTGGGTTTAGGTGTTCCGGGAACTCATCCTTTCTTAAGTTTAGATTTAATTCAGATTTTGCATTTTTTATTACGGCATCAATATCCCAATCAAAGGCTGTTTCCTTTCTACTTTGATCAGGTGTATGAGCGACAACTAGGTCATCAGCAAAAAACTGAATGAATTCTAAAACAATTGGTTTAATTATTTCACCATTAAGAATTGAGCGTCGACGTTTATAAATCACTTTTCGTTGTTGATTCATAACATCATCGTACTCTAATAAATGCTTTCTAATATCAAAATGATGCCCTTCAACCCTTTTTTGAGCATTTTCAATCGCCCTGGTTACCATGCGATGTTCTATAGCCTCACCTTCTTCCATACCTAAGCGAGCCATTATGCCTGATATACGATCAGCAGCAAAAATTCGCATCAAATCATCTTCTAAGGATAAATAAAACCTAGAAGACCCAGGATCTCCTTGCCTTCCTGCTCGTCCTCTCAACTGGTTATCTATCCGCCTACTTTCATGGCGCTCTGTTCCAAGAATATTTAGTCCACCTAAGTCAACCACCCCTTGTCCTAATTTAATATCCGTTCCTCGTCCAGCCATATTAGTGGCAATGGTTACATTACCTTTTTGTCCTGCATTTAGAATTATATCAGCTTCCCTGGCATGATTTTTTGCGTTTAGTACCTCGTGCCTCACTCTTCGTTTACTAAGTAATTTACTAACTAATTCCGAGGTTTCAATACTTCCTGTCCCAACTAATATAGGTTTTTTCTCCCGATTTAGTGACTCTATCTCATCAGCTAAAGCGTTGAATTTTTCTCTAGCTGTTCTATAAATAATATCCTGATGGTCCTTTCGAACCATAGTTTTATTGGTTGGTATACAAAGAACTTCCAGGTTATAAATTTTGCGAAACTCCATTGCTTCAGTATCAGCGGTACCGGTCATCCCTGCTAATTTATCGTACATTCTGAAATAATTTTGATAAGTTATAGTTGCAAGCGTTTGGTTTTCCTGTTTGATGCGAACCCCTTCCTTAGCTTCTATCGCTTGATGAAGTCCATCACTCCAACTACGCCCCGGCATTAAACGTCCAGTAAATTCATCAACAATAACAATCTCACCATCTTTTATTACATAATCTACATCTTTACGAAAAAGGATATTAGCCTTCAATCCCTGATTAATATGGTGAACCCAATTTATATTACTAGAATCAAAGAGATTCGTAATATTTAGTTTATTCTCTACCTTAGTAACTCCGTCATCAGTTAGAGCCACCGAATGAGCTTTTTCATCTACAGTATAATCAAGATCCTTCTGCAAACCCTGAACAGCCGTATTTGCAGCCGCGTAATCACCAATACTCTGATTAGTTGGACCAGAAATGATTAACGGGGTTCTCGCCTCATCAATCAAGACACTATCCACTTCATCCACGATACAAAAGTAATGATCCCTTTGAACAAAATCTTCCAAGCTAAGCTTCATGTTATCTCGTAAATAGTCAAAGCCAAATTCACTGTTAATTCCGTATGTAATATCTGCCTTATAAGAATTCTTCCTTTGTTTATCAGACATATTATTCAAAATAACACCAACATCTAGTCCAAGAGATCGATATATCTTTCCCATCCATTCAGCATCACGTTGAGCCAAGTATTCATTCACTGTCACAACATGAACACCTTTTCCAAGTAAGGCATTTAAATATACAGGTAATGTTGAGGTAAGAGTTTTCCCCTCTCCCGTTCTCATTTCAGCTATTTTTCCCTCATGTAAAACCATCCCACCTAGTAATTGAACATCATAATGACGCTCTCCTAATTGCCTTGTGGACACCTCACGAACTACTGCAAAGGATTCGGATAATATATCATCTAAAGGCATCCCTTTTTCGATTTTTTCTTTAAAAACACCCGTTTGATTTCTTAGCTCTTCATCTGAAAATTTTGAATATTGACTTTCAAGATCATTGATTCTCTGAATGATAGGCTTTTTTGTCTTAATATACCTTTCATTTCGAGTCCCAAATATTTTGTGTGTTATGGCTTTAAACATACCAATTCTTCCTAACCTTTGGACCTACATAGATTCCGTATAAAAACCAACATATAATAACTTTCAACTAATCGTTTTATAACAAACTAGCAATATTTATCACCATTATATAAGTATTCCTTCATTAACCAAATGAATCCTTAAATAGGGAATAAAATGAGCTAGTTAGGTTGTCGATAAAAACACCCTTATTATAACTAGCATTTTAGTATGATGTTGGCAATGTGAAAAACTAATAGAAGATCATCAATCTAGAATGAATGAGATTGGGTTTATAGATCTACCATTTTCGATTACCTCATAATGTAAATGAGGCCCGGTACTTCTGCCTGTATTACCAATAGATGCGATCCTGTCGCCTCTTTTGACCTTTTGCCCTACCCTTACAAACATTTCATGAATATGAGCGTATAATGTTACAATTCCATTATCATGATCAATTATTACTGAATTACCATAACTGCCTTTCCTACCAGTAAAAACTACTATTCCCTCAGCTGGAGCTATTATAGGTGTTCCAATTGCGGCAGCTACATCTAATCCTGCATGAAAGGTCTTCCTTCCTGTAAAAGGACTCATTCTCATACCAAATAATGATGTAATCCATCCTTTAGCAGGAGAAATATTAGGTCTTGAAGATAAGACATCCATCCTCTCGGTAAGAGATTTCATTAAGGTTTGCATATTTATAAGTTGGGATGCACTAACACGATCAAGTAAATCAATTTTACTAAAAACATCCTTAAAAATTAAACTGCTTTCATTGATAGCTCTTGGAACAATTTCTTCCTCTCCAGACAATTGAGTTTGATTACTAAAAGCATATTCTTCATCAGATATTGGCCCGATACCTTTACGAGATTTATTGTTGGTAGAATTTCCAGATAAGTCCTCTACATTACTCCAAACTTTTAATTTAGTATAAAATTGATTTACCTTATCTAAACTCCTTTGAACATCCTTTAAACGAGACAATAATGATGCCATCTCATTTTTCATACTAGCGTTTTCATGAGTAAGAGAAGTGTTAGTTGAAGAAAGCCCGTAATGAATAATGTAGTTATGAAGTAAAAATCCAAACATAGACAAAAAGCCAAAGGTGGCAGCTAAGGATATAACAACACTGATTTTACTTATAGAATATGATCTTGTAGAGACTCCCTTTTCAGGGATGAGCATTATAGTAAATCGATTCGATAGCAAGTTGAAACCTCCGTCTTTCAATATAATTTTATTAGTCGGCTTTGTTTAACAAATAATTAACTTTTCTCTCTCCCTCATTGTAACATTTTGTAAAAATAAAAGAAATATTATCTATTGCCATATAACACAATTCTTTTTTTTGTCCAAGCTCTTTTCATAATTTAGCTTTACCAATATATAAATTAGTAACTTAAATTGCATGTTATTAATACTATTATACTTTATTTTTTAAAATAGCCAAAATTTCACTTAGGACATTAGTTATTGCCTGAATCTTACTTTTTCTTATAATAAATTTTCCAGTAGGCAAACCCTTTTTCTTTATCAAGTCAGATCTTGTTCCTCTATGTACCTCTACTTTAGTATTATTCTTCTGATCGCTATAGTGTATAGCTAAAAAGCAGGCATTAATGATGGTTTGCTGATTAATATCCTTCTTTTTATCAGGTTTAGGTACTATTACATGAGCTCCTTTTCCTTCTACTACATGAAACCATAAGTCATTGCCTTTCGCTAACCGCATCATTTCTTCAGCACCTTTAGCACTTTTTGCTACCCAGATATAATCTTTTTCTGAACGATATATATGATAAGGGGTTTTTGTTGCTTTTAAAGATTTTCTAGCAATTTTGTTATATTCCTCTTGATGAAATACTTCCAAAACCGATTTCCTGATCTCTAAGGGAGCATTAAACAACAACTCGCTTATTTTGCTATAATCGTATCCTTTCATAAGATTGGATAAATCATTTAAAAATAAACTAATTGTGCTAATGATCCGATCAAGTTTATCTATTCGTTCCTTTCCTACCTTATTGACACGTTTTAATTTTGAACTTTGTTTATACTTTAATTGTATATTTTCTTCGGGTTTTAAATTGGGTTTCAGTTCTACTTTTACAATTTGTCCATCACTAAATACATCTGGAACTTCAACCCATGAAGCACCCTTTTTAATTAGATGACGCGAAACATTTAATAAATCAGCTTCTCTTTTTATAATCAGATGATTCATAGATGCCTGATACTCATTTGATACCTTCTTTAAAGTTCTTTTTTGTTTATCAAGTTGCTTTTTAATAACTTGAGTAACTTTTCTTAACCTATTAAGATGAATTATTTGCTGATATGTTTCTTTAACATATTGATTAAAAGCAAGTTTTCCTTGAAAAGGAATGTCTCTAAGCTTAATATTATCCAAATCAGATGAGGAAAGTTTTGATGATTTGATTTGATAAAGTTTCGCCGTTGACAATTTTCTATCATAAGGAAAAACAAATAAAATTTCATTTGTTTCTAATGTGGTTAGAATAAATTTTGGCCTTCTTCCAAACATTTCGCCGAATATAGAATAAGCAAGATCTCCTTTTTTTAGATCCAAACGAATGATTCTTTCGCCTTCTGTTAACTCAATCTGAAAAATACTTGCTCCCTTTAAATATTTTCGCAAGACCAAATGAAAGGATAATTTACTTTGAGTAGGTTCCTCATGCTTGACGCTAGAGGGGCCAACAGAGTCAGTTGGTTTAGAATCTTGAATAAAAAAACATGGAAATTCAGTGGTGAAATTAAAACAAAGAAGGACTGTTTTTTGAGGAATTCTGATTTGAAAATAGACACCGTATTTACCTAAAGGAGAAATTTGTTGTATTGTTCCCTTAAGATACGAACTAATTTCACTCAAAAGAATAGTAAATTCTTGGCAATTTAATGAGTGGATTTTATCCATGAAACCTATATTTGCGGAATGTCTTAATAAGTTATTCCTGCCTGACCACCAAAACAATGATTGTTGATAGAAACATCATCCATACCGTCATCAAAACCTCTAGAAGAATAATCATAATGGAAACGAATTTCAAACAATTTTATTTTTACGCCAATATAACCGCCGGCTGAAAAGCCCTTAGCTACCAAGTTCCCCTCCGTACCTGTATCAGCTGTAGCACCATCTGGATTTGAAAAGTAAATCGTTTGACTAACTGGATATTCAAAATGCCCACCAACTACAAAGAGATCTGAAAAAATAAATCTCTGTTCAAATCCTAGTTGCATGTAGTTATATTTTACTCCTACCAATTTATAACCTTGAATGTTACTATCATACGGAAATTGGTTTGTAAGAGTGGGATGATTTAATCTTGTGATCTTCATTTGATCATAAGGATAAAATTTAATAATAGTCGAAAAATAAAAAGTAGGGTTAACATATTTAGCGTAGCGCAATCTTAAATCAACTGAAATATGTTGAAAGGTAAATTTATTTTGTTCTTCTAATGCAATTGTATCATCTGCTGACATGGCAGTAGAAGTTTCTGTTCCAGATGGTGGAGTTCCTTTTCCTCCACTAACCTTGGTTAAAAAGGTAAAGCCTACTCCAAACAAATTATAGTACCATAGGTTTTCTATAAATCCTAAAGGGTAAAATGCAGATGAAATACCCAAATTGATGAATGAGGTTTTAGTAGGGCTAACACTTTCAGTTGTAAGCTCATCAGCAGTGTTTTTCAAATTGAGAGCTATTTCCTGCGGTTCAATGTTTCCAACGAACTCCTCAGTTGAAATATAATTAAATACACCACTAATCAGCATTCTAGCCGGAACAGATCTCCCATACCTACTAAGTCCAGATTTTGTTGAAGCCAGTGTACCTTTTATTACAAGGGCATTTTTAAAATCTGCCTTTGGAATTCTTCCTATTTTTCTTAAAGCACCATATACAATATTATAGGACCTTTTCTTTCTCACTTTTTTTACAAACATGGTTCCAATTAGTTGCCCAGGAGTATCATTCGGTCCTCGATAATATATTTTTAACACTTCTTTTTTTAGAATTTTGACCTTTTTAGGAAATCTAGCTACGGCTTTCTTTCCTCTTATCTTTATCATTCGTCCAACAACAGGTTCCGCATATAATTGTTTAAAGTTAAATACCACGAATAAAAAGATGATAAATAGTTTGAGATTATTTATATTATTAATTTTCATCAAAATAAAATCCTCATATTTGATTTTTATATTACTTATCTTATAATACAAAATATTAATATAATTAAAATGTTATCATATTCTCGTTTCTATGACCAGGTACATCCTAATAAATCTTATTTTGAAAGAAATCACAATGAGGAATGGCATCCCTTAGTTGTAGTGTCAACATACTTATTGCCTTTTTAACGTATAATCTGGTTGACGGTTGT